>NZ_JBEXLC010000147.1:0-22366 GCF_040609795.1 Nocardia sp. NPDC004604 | reverse complement strand
GGTGAATCCGTCGCTGGGCAGGTAGTCGGCATAACGACGCGGCATACCCTCCGCACCCAGCCAGTGCTGCACCAGGAAGGTGGTGTGGAAGCCGATGAAGGTGGTCCAGAAGTGCCACTTGCCGAGGCGCTCGTCCATCATGCGGCCGGTCATCTTCGGGAACCAGAAGTAGATACCGGCGTAGGTGGCGAACACGATGGTGCCGAAGAGCACGTAGTGGAAGTGCGCCACGACGAAGTACGAGTCGGTGACATGGAAGTCGAGCGGCGGGCTGGCCAGGATGACGCCGGACAGACCACCGAAGAGGAAGGTGACGATGAAGCCGATCGAGAACAGCATGGGCGTTTCGAAGGTCAGCTGCCCACGCCACATGGTGCCGATCCAGTTGAAGAACTTCACGCCGGTCGGGACCGCGATCAGGAAGGTCATGAACGAGAAGTACGGCAGCAGCACCGCGCCGGTGGCGTACATGTGGTGCGCCCACACCGCGATCGACAGCGCCGCAATGCCCAGGGTCGCGTAGACCAGGGTGGTGTAACCGAAGATCGGCTTACGCGAGAAGACCGGGAAGATCTCGGACACGATGCCGAAGAACGGCAGCGCGATGATGTACACCTCGGGGTGGCCGAAGAACCAGAACAGGTGCTGGTAGAGCAGGATGCCGCCGGTGGCCGGATCGTAGATGTGGCCACCGAGGTGGCGGTCGTAGGCCAGGCCGAACAGCGCGGCGGTCAGCAGCGGGAAGGCAAGCAAAACCAGAACACTGGTGACGGCGATGTTCCAGGTGAAGATCGGCATCCGGAACATGGTCATACCCGGCGCGCGCAGGCAGACGACGGTGGTCAGCATGTTGACGCCACCGAGGATGGTGCCCAGACCGGAAACCGCGAGGCCCAGGATCCACAGGTCGGTGCCGACACCCGGCGAGTGCAGGATGTCGGTCAGCGGCACATAGGCCGTCCAGCCGAAGTCCGCGGCACCACCGGGGGTGATGAAGCCCGCGGTCGCCATGGTCGCGCCGAATGCGTACAGCCAGTAGCTGAAGGCGTTCAGTCGCGGGAAGGCGACGTCGGGGGCGCCGATCTGCAGCGGCAGGATGATGTTGGCGAAGCCGAACACGATCGCGGTCGCGTAGAACAGCAGCATGATCGTGCCGTGCATGGTAAACAGCTGGTTGAACTGCTCGGGCGAGAGGAACTGCAGACCCGGGCGGGCCAGCTCACCACGCATCAGCAGGGCCATCAGACCACCGATGAGGAAGAACGCCATCGAGGTGGTCAGGTACATGACACCGAGGACCTTGGGGTCAGTGGTGGTGACCATCTTGACGATGAACGAGCCCTTCGGCCCGGTCCGAGCCGGATACGGCCGAGTCGCTTCCAACTGAGGGACTGGCTTTGGCTCTACGGCAGTCACTGATCCTCCTGAAAGGTGCCTTTAGGTCGCTCCGCAGGCTCCGCTGCTCACATCCGTCCCACTACCGGGAGCAGACGAGGAGTTCGCTTGCGCTCCTGAGATCGTAAACCGTGCTGCCGCAGCATTCCGCACGGGTCCTACTCAGCGTCGTATTTCCCCGTTCGGGCGCCATTGCCTGTGCATCCGGCGACCATGAAATCGCCACCGCCCGAGCCGCTGCATTCGCGTGACCTGCGAGCAGTCACGACCGATGACTTTCCGGGGCGGCCGACGTCTCTACCGGTGACAGCGTTCCACCTGTGCTACCTCCAAGGAGACCGTAATGAGTACAGCATCGCGCAGCGATTCGATGAGGGGTGATGGTCGGGCGACGGGCGGGCCCGCACCGAAGATCGGCGACCCCTGCTGGGTCGATATCTATACCTCCGATCCCGATCGGGCCGTCGATTTCTACGGCCAACTGTTCGGCTGGACCGCCGAGCGCGCGGGCGCGGAGTTCGGCGGCTATATCACCTTCCACAAGGACGGCAAGGCCGTCGCCGGCGGCATGGGCAAGACGGCCGACAGTGTCGAAGGCCCGGATCAATGGACCGTCTACCTCGCCTCGCCCGATGCCAAGGCCACCGCCGACGCGGCCGCCGCACGCGGCGGCATGGTCGTGGTGCCGCCGATGGATGTCGGCGAACTCGGCGCGATGGCCGTGCTCGGCGATGTCGGCGGCGCGGGCGTCGGCATTTGGCAAGCGGGCCAATTCGCCGGTTTCGAAACCATCGGCATCGTCTCGGGCGGCACGTGGAGCGACCATGCGGGCAACCCGTCCTGGTTCGAACTGCACACCCGCGACTACGAGGGCGCACTCGCCTTCTATCGCGAGGTGTTCGGCTGGAGCGATACCTTCACCATCTCCGACACCCCGGAGTTCCGCTACACCACCATTCACGCCACCACCCCGATGCTCGGCGGTGTCATGGACGCCTCCGCCTTCCTGCCCGAGGGCGTACCGGCGGGCTGGACCATCTACTTCGGCGCCGATGATGTCGACGCGGCGGTCGCCAAGGTCGTCGAACTGGGCGGTACGGTGCTGTCCCCGCCGCAGGATTCCCCCTACGGGCGATCGGCTCAGGTCGCCGACCCCACCGGTGCTCGCTTCAGCATCGGCGGCAACAGCAAATGAGCTAGGGCGATGACCGCGCGGAATCACTTACCCGACAGTGGGATTCCGCGTGGTCGTGGCCGCATATCCGGAGGTGGTTGGCGCGCCGTGGTGGCCTCACGTCCCGGGAGCCGCGGCACCCGGTACCCTCACCCGCATGCCGGTGAGCGCCCTTGTTCGCACCCGAAACCGCACCGCTAGCGACTGCTTGCAGGTCGCTCGAAACTGCGCTGCCTCCCCTCGATACGGCACCGCCTGGCATCGGCCGGTGCGGCACCGGGGCACCGCGGTCGCCCTGCTCTGCGCCGCGCTGCTCGTCGCGGGCTGCAGTCAGCAGGACGACGCCAGCTCGATCGTGCGCACCACGACGAATATCGCGGGTGCGGGCGTCGTCGGGCTCGACCGCGACACCTCGCAGGCGTGCCCGTTACCGAGCGCGCCCGATCCGTCGAACGGCAAGACCCGCACCGTCACCCACGCCGCGGGCACCTCGGAGGTGCCCGCCGATCCGCAGCGGGTTGTGGTGCTGTCCACCTCGGCACTCGACGCCACCTGCGCGGTCGGCCTGTGGGAGCGCGTCGTCGGCGCGGTGCCGATCGACGGACCGCGCCCACAGCCCATGTATCTCGGTTACGGGGTGCTGAAGATTCCCGCGGTCGGTTCGGCCGCACAGCCCGATCTCGGGCAGATCGCCGCCCTGCATCCCGATCTGATCATCGGCGATACCTCCGCTGGCGCCAGCGGTTTCACCGCCCTGCAGGCGATCGCGCCTACCGTACTCGCCGATCCCGCCGGCGGTTGGCAGAGCGAATTCACCACGCTCGCAGCGGGTCTCGGCCGACGGGGGGCGGCGGCCACCGCACTGGACAACTACCGCGCGGAGGCTCGGGAAACGGGTAATGCGGTGGCCGCCAGCCAGAGTCAGGCCTCGGTGGTGCGCTTCACCGCCGACCAGATGCAGGTCCAGGGCAGTAACAGCTTCGCGGGCCAGGTGCTCGGCGACGTGGGCGTGCAGCGCCCGACCGCGCAGCGCGGCACCTCCTTCGATGTGACCGACAAAGACCTGATCAAGGTCGAGGGCGACATCATCTACGTCATCTTCGCTGGCGAGTCGGGCGAGCGGTACGGCAGGACGGTGCTGCGCGGCGATGCCTGGAAGGACCTCGGCGCCGCCGCCGATAAGCGGGTGTTCGCGGTGGATGACACCGTCTGGCACGGTGACGGCCCGACGGCGGCCAGGGCCCTGCTCGCCGATCTGCGCGGCAGCCTCAACGGGTTCGTGACCGACTAATACGCACACCTTGGGTGGGGATTCGCTCACCCTTGGAGTGCGCTGCTCAGCGCTTGGGTAGCTGTCGCCATCCCCTCCCGACAGCGAGATTAGAGAGGTACCGAGAGCGCCTACCTGCGAGGGGACACCCAATGAGCATCACACTGGTCGAATCGCCCGCCGACAACGTCATCCAGTTGCAGCCGCACCTGCGGAACGCGGCCGAGCTCGATCAGTCTGCGGTCTCCACCGACCCCGGGGCACTGGCAGACGTCGAGATGGATCGCTGGGCGAACCGGCTGGCCCGAGTGCTGATCGCCCGTGGCGCAGCGGTGAACACGCAGATCGCGCTGGCGGTCGACCCGCAGATCGAAGCGACGGTCGCCGCCTCCGCCGTGGTGAAGCTCGGCGCGACTCCGGCAGCGATGGCCGAGGAAGCGGTCCCCGGCGCCTACCTCGGTATCACCACCAAGGCTCGCCGTCCCGAGCTCTCCGATGCCATCGACTGGCTGATCCTGGACGACCGCTCGACACTGCAGCGCTACCTGGTCAGCTCCGATGCGCCGATCACCGACACCGATCGGCTGACCGTCCAGAAGTCCGCCTGACCTGTCATTTCGCCTGCGCGCCCGAACCAGCGAAGTTCGGGCGCGCTGCGGCGTGAAAGACGGGCCGGGGGGCGATAGCGCAACGAAACCACCTAGGGACCCGGGGAACGCCGCCGATCGAACACAGTGTGATGAATACGCCTTCGGTCGGCCCGGCACCGGTCCAAAATGAACTTGCTACTACGCGACGGTCGGGACCAGCGGTGCACAACCGCGCCAGACGTCAGAACGCAGGTGTGCTTATGCAACAGCCATCGTCCTCGAACGGAAAAATAGGCACCGCACCGCCCGACAGCGCGTTCCCGCTGTCGGCGGCTCAGCGCGGCATCTGGTTCGCCCAGCACATCGCGGGCGATACGCCTATCTCGATCGCGCAGTACGTCGAACTGATCGGCGAACTCGATCTCGACACGCTCGCCGCGGCCGCCCAACAGACCGGGCACGAATTCGGGACCGGATATGTCCGGCTGATCGATGTCGAAGGGCAGCCGTACCAGTTCGTCGACACCACCATTGTCGACGAATTCACCCTGGTCGACCTGCGCGATGAGCCCGATCCCGAGGCGGCGGCACATGCCTGGATGCGCGCGGAGTATTCCGCGCCGCTGGATCTGACGCACGACCGATTGGTCGCGGTGGTCATGCTGCGGCTGGCCGATGACCGCTGGTTCTGGTACTCGCGCATGCACCACATCGTGCTGGACGGTATGGGTGCGCTCGCCCTGGTACAGCGCACCGGCGAGATCTACAACGCCGCCATCGAGGGCCGCGAGGCGCCGCCCGCCAAGGCCGAACCACTGCAGAAGATCGTCGACGCCGATCTGGCCTACCGCGGCTCGGACCGATTCGGCGCTGATCGCGAGTACTGGCGCGAGCATCTGGCCGGGATGGCCGACCCGGTCAATCTCGCGGGTCGCGAGGCCGATGTCGACCGGCCGCCGAGCCGGGTCTCGGGCGCACTGCCAACCGCGACGGCCGACTTGCTCGATACCGTGGCGAAGGCGGTGGGTTCGAACGCCGCGCCGACCATCGTCGCCGCCTTCGGCGCCTATCTCGCCGCGATGACCGGTGCGCCCGAAGTGGTGCTCGGCCTGCCGGTTTCGGGACGCACCACGGCGGCGCTGCGCCGCTCCGGCGGCATGGTCGCCAATGTCGTTCCGATGCGTCTGAAGCTGTCGCCGACCACCACGGTCGGTGACGTAATCCGGGCAGCGCAGAGTGAGCTGACCGGGGCGCTGCGCCGGCAGCGTTACCGGCAGGAGGACATCGTTCGTGATCTCGGCTGGTCGATGGACGAGGCGTCGTCGTTCGGTCCGGCCGTCAATTTGATGATGGTGGACACCAGGATTCAGCTCGGCTCGGTCACCGGACGACTGCACGTGCTGACATCCGGGTTGATCGACGACATCTTCGTCAACCTGTATCCGGGCGTGGGCGGCGAGAGCACCCACATCGATCTGCAGGGCAACGGAAACCTGTACAGCACAGACGAATTGGCGGCACACCACGCCCGCTTCCTGATGTTCCTGCACGCATTCCTCGCCGCCGGACCGGATGCGCCGCTGTATACCGTCCAGGTCGTCTCCCCGCAGGAGCAGGACCGGCTGGTGCCCGCGCGCGGACCCGAGGCGGTCGAGCCGCGCATCCTCCCCGAAATCATCGCGGCCGGTGCCGCACTCGACCCGGAGGCGGTGGCGCTGCGCTGCGGCGATACCAACATGACCTACCGTCAGGTCGACGAGTACACCAACCGCCTGGCCCGCGTGCTGATCGCGGCGGGCGCCGGACCCGAACACACCGTGGCGATTTCGATTCCGCGTTCGGCCGAATCCGTCCTCGCCACGCTCGCGGTGGCGAAATCCGGTGCGGCATTTGTCCCCATCGACCCGACCTATCCCGCCGACCGGATCGAGCATATGGTCGGCGACAGCGGGGTCGTTGCGGGCCTGACCGTGCACCCGGCGCGAAAATCCCTACCGGACCGCGTGCATTGGCTGCTGCTCGACGATGACGCGACGGCCGAAACGGTGCACGCGCAGGATTCCGCGGCGATCACCGATGCCGAACGCCGCGGGCCGGTACACCTGGATCAGATCGCCTACATCATCTACACCTCCGGGTCGACGGGACTGCCCAAGGGTGTGCTGGTGTCGCATCGCGGCCTGGCGAATCTGGTCACCGGTTCCGGTGCCGGATTCGGTGTTACCGCCGATTCGGTAGTGGCACACGCGGTTTCGCCGAGTTTCGATATTTCCGTCGAGGAGATCCTGGTCACCCTCGCGGCAGGTGCGACGCTCGCCGTCGTGCCGCCGTCGGCGTATGCGGGCGAGGAGATGGCCGAAGTTCTGCGCGCGCATCGGGTCACCCATCTCAATGTCACCCCGACGGTGGTGGGATCCCTGGACCCGGCGACGCTGCCGGATCTGCACACGATCGTCGTCGGTGGTGACGCGTGTCCACCGGAGCTGGTGACCACCTGGTCCGGGCGGGCGCTGTTGAACGGCTACGGGCCCACCGAAACCACCGTCACCGTGACCTTGAGCGGACCATTGCGCCCCGGCGGGCCGGTAACCATCGGCAGCATCGCTCTCGGCGTCACCGCTGTCGTGCTCGACCCGTGGTTGCGGCCGGTGGCCCGCGGCGCGGTCGGTGAGCTGTACCTGGGTGGCGCGGGCGTTGCGCGCGGCTATCACCAGCGCAATGGACTGACCGCCAGCCGTTTCGTCGCCAACCCGTACGCGCCGGGTGAGCGGATGTACCGCACCGGCGATCTGGTGCGGTGGACCGCAGACGACGAACTGGAGTACCAGGGCCGCAGCGACTTCCAGGTCAAGGTGCGCGGGTTCCGCATCGAACTCGGCGAGATCGATGCCGCGCTGCAACGGCAGCCCGATGTCGACTTCGCACTCACCATCGGCGCCGAGACCCCCGCCGGAGCGACCGCGCTGGTGGCATACGTGCTCGGCAAGCCCGGCACCGAGATTCACCCCGAGGCGCTGAAAGCCGCTGCCGGTGAAACGCTTCCGGCCTATATGGTCCCCTCGGTCATCATGGTGCTCGACAGCATTCCGCTGACACCGCTCGGCAAGGTGGACCGCAGGGCCCTGCCCGCACCGGATTTCAGTGTCCGAGCCGTTGTGAGCCGGGCGCCGTCGACGCCGCGTGAAGCGGCACTGGCCGACTTGTTCGCCGATGTCCTCGGACTCGATACGGTCGGTGTCGACGACAGCTTCTTCGCACTCGGCGGTGACAGCATCGTCTCCATCCAGCTGGTCTCGCGCGCGAAGGCCGCCGGGATCGGCTTCAGCGCACGAGATGTGTTCGAGCGCAAGACCGTTGCCGCGCTGGCCGCGATCGCGACCGACGTGCGCGCGCAGACGGTCAGCGAGCTGCCCGGGGGCGGGGTCGGCACTGTGGAGCTCACGCCGATCGTGCACGCCATGGTGGAGCAGGGGCCGACCTGGAACCGCTTCGGTCAAGCCGTCTTGATCGGTCTCCCGGAGGGTTTCGGCCGCGACCAGCTCAGCGCCGCGGTCCAAGCGCTCATCGACCATCACGATCTGCTTCGCTCCACCCTGCGGCACACTGGGCAAGGCTGGGAATGGGTTGTCGCCGAGCGTGATTCGATAACTGCCGATGACTTGATCGAGGTGGTCGCGGCCGACGCGGACTCCGACGACAGCTACGAGCGCGAATTACAACAGGCCGCAGATCTGCTCGATCCCGAGGCGGGTGTCGTCGCGCGCTTCGTGCTGATCGAGCGGGCGGGGGCCGATCCACGGTGCTGGCTGGTGCTGCACCATCTGGTGACCGACGGCGTCTCCTGGCGAATCCTGCTGCCGGACCTGGCGATCGCGGCAGCGGGCGGCACACTCGTGCCCGTCGGCACCTCCTTCCGGCGGTGGGCATACGGTCAAGCGGAACAGGCGGCCGAGCGGGTGGCCGAACTGCCACTGTGGCAGCAGATGCTGGCCACCCCGGATCCGGTCATCGGCTCGGCGGCGCTGGATCCCGCGGTCGACGTCGTCGCCACCATGGGCCAGTGCCGGACCATCGTCGACCCGGATATCGCCAACACCGTACTGGCCACTCTGCCCGACCAATTCCATTGCGGCGCGGACGATGTGCTGCTCACCGGACTCGCGCTCGCGGTGAGCCGCTGGCGCGATCGCAATACCGCGCTGCTCACCCTGGAAGGCCACGGCCGCTCCGAGACGCTGCTGCCCGGCGCCGATATCGCCCGCACGGTCGGCTGGTTCACCAGCATCTACCCGGTGGCCATCGATGTGACCGGCATCGATCTCGACGACGCGTTCGCCGGTGGCAGCGCGGCGGGCACCGCGATCAAGACGATCAAGGAACAGCTGCGCGCGGTGCCGGATAAGGGCATCGGCTACGGCATGCTGCGCTATCAGCATCCGGAGTCCGCCGCCGCCCTCACGGACACGCCGATCCCGCAACTCAGCTTCAACTACCTCGGCCGTGCGCTCACCGGCGGGCACGCGGGGGCATGGCTGCCACAGCGTTTCGCGGCAACGCACAACGAGTCGGCGCCGCTGGCCGCGGTCGTCGATATCAATGCCGTACTCACCGATGTCGGCCTGGAGGTCACCTGGGCCTTTGCCTCGCGGCTGCTCGACGAGGCGGATGTCGGTCAACTCGCCGAGCTGTGGTCGCAGGCGCTGCGGGCGCTGGCGGCGCACGCCGGCTCGCCGGGCGCGGGCGGACGCACCCCGTCCGATTTCGACCTGGTCCCGGTGCAACAACGGCAGATCGAGAGCTGGGAGCGGGTCTACCCGAATCTCGCTGACGTCTGGCCGCTTTCGCCGCTGCAGTACGGTCTGCTCTTCCATGCGCTCTACGACACCGATACCGCCGACGGCTACACCGTCCAATCACTGCTCACGCTGGCGGGCACCGTCGATTCCGCCCGCCTGCGCAGTGCGGCACAGGCCTTGTTGGAACGGCATGAGAACCTGCGCGTCGCCTTCGTCGAAACCGACGACGGTCCGCGCCAGCTCGTGCTCGCCGATGCCGAAATCCGCTGGCACGATATCGATCTCACCGATGTCGCCGAGGCCGACGAACGCGACCGCGAAGTCGACCGCCTCATCGCCCTCGATGCCCGCACCCGATTCGAACTCGACCGCCCACCGCTGATCCGCTTCACCCTGATCCGGACCGCGGCCGATATCTATCGGCTGGTCATGACCAATCACCATCTGCTGCTGGACGGCTGGTCGACGCCGCTGCTGGTGCGCGAACTGCTCACGCTCTACGTCACGTCGGGCGACACCTCGGTGCTGCCGCCCGCGCACTCGTACCGGGAGTTCCTGGCGTGGCTCGATGAGCAGGACAATGCGGCCTCGCTCGCGGCCTGGACGCAATCGCTGGCCGGCGTGGATACGCCGACGCGCGCGGTCCCGACACTGGCCGGGATCGAATCGACCGAGGCCGGAATGATCTCTCGCGACCTGACCCGCGCCACGGTCGAGCGGCTGGAGACCACCGCACGCGAATCCGGCGCGACGGTGAATACGATGGTGCAGGCCGCCTGGGCAATGCTGCTGGCCATGTTGACCGGGCGCACGGATGTGGTGTTCGGCGGCACCGTATCCGGTAGGCCACCGGAGCTGCCCGGTGTCGAAGAGATGGTCGGGCTGTTCATCAATACGCTCCCGGTACGGGTCCAGCTCGATCCCGCGGAGAAGGTCGCCGACCTACTGACCCGCATCCAGGCCGAGCAAGCCCGCCTGCTGGACCACCAGCATGTGGGGCTGGCCGCCATCCACCGGGCCGTCGGCCTCGCCGAACTCTTCGACACGCTCACCGTATTCGAGTCGTATCCGATCGATCGGGAGGCGCTGTCGCAGGCGCTCGATATCGCGGGTATGCGGGTGCTCGATGTCGAGGGCACCGATGCGACGCCCTACCCGTTGGGCCTCATGGTCATTCCGCTGCGCGGCGAAGACGGGCACGACACGCTGCAAATCAAACTGAAATTCATGGCCGACCAGCTCGATATCACGGCGGCCCAACCACTGCTGGATCGCTTCATCCGGCTACTGACCCAACTCGCCGACAGCCCGAATGCCCTCGTCTCCCAACTGCAATACTGCGACGACGCCGAACTGGCCACCCTGCTGCCGGTACGCGGCGCGGAATCGGTTCCGCCGCAGACACTTCCGGATATTCTGTCGGCGGGCGCGCGCGTCGATCCCGATGCCATCGCGATCACGGCGGGCGATCTCACCATGAGCTATGGCGAACTCGATGCCTGGTCCAACCGCTTCGCCCGGGTACTGCTCGGCCGCGGTGTCGGCCGGGAGGTCTTCGTCATACTCGCGCTTACCCGATCGCTCGAATCCGTGGTGGCCGTCTGGGCACTGGCCAAGTCCGGTGCGGCCTTCCTGCCGCTGGATCCGAGCTATCCGGTGGAGCGGATCGAGCACATGCTCACCGATTCGAAGGCCCCGATCGGGGTGACCGTCACGGCGACCGGTGAGACACTGCCCGGCACCATCGACTGGCTGCTGCTCGATGATCTGAACACGATTCGACGGGTCATGCTCGTCTCCGACGCACCCATTACCGACGAAGAGCGCGGGGGCCCGATCAATATCGACCAGACCGCCTACCTGATCTACACCTCGGGCTCCACCGGTAAGCCCAAGGCGGTCCTGGTCAGCCATCGTGGCCTCGCGAATATGGCCACCGCAGAACAAGAGGCCCTCGAACTCGATCCCGCTATAAGTTCGCTGCAGGTCGCTTCGCCGAGTTTCGACGCATCGGTCATGGAGCTGCTGATAGCGCATTCGACGGGCGGCCGCCTGGTGGTAGCGCCACCGGATGTCTACGGCGGCAGCGATCTCGAACATTTGCTGCGCACCGAGCGGATCACCCACGCCGTGATCACGCCGTCAGCGCTGGCCACCATGGAACCGACCGATCTGGCCGACCTGCGAGTGCTCGGGGTCGGCGGCGAGGCCATTGCAGCCGAACTGGTCGACCGGTGGGCCGTCGGGCGGCGGATGGTGAATCTATACGGCCCCACCGAATTCAGCGTCTGTGCGACCAGCCCGGCCGAACTGCTGCCGGGGAAACCGGTCACCATCGGCGGCCCGATCCGCGGCGCGTCCAATCTGGTGCTCGATACCTGGCTGCGCCCGGTACCGGTGGGCATCGCGGGTGAGCTGTACCTGGCCGGTCCGGCGCTGGCGCGTGGTTACTTCAATCGGTTCGAGATGACCGCGGCGCGCTTCATCGCGAATCCGTATGGCGCGGCCGGGGAAAGGATGTACCGAACCGGCGATATGGTCCGATGGGTCATCGGAGCCGACGACGCGCTGGAACTGGAGTACTTGGGCCGCAGCGACTTCCAGGTCAAGATCCGCGGGTTGCGCATCGAACTCGGCGAGATCGATGCCGTGCTCTCCCGTGACGAACAGGTCGAATACGCGGTGACCATCGGCCAGCCGGGACCGGCCGGCGCGACCGTACTGGTCTCCTATGTACTGCCCACCGAGGGCACCGAATTGGACGCCGAGCGGCTGCGTGACCAGGTGGCGACCGAACTGCCCGGCTATATGGTGCCCAGCCATCTCGTCGTGCTCGACGAGATCCCGCTGACCCCGGTCGGCAAGCTGGATCGCAAAGCCCTTCCCGTGCCGGACTTCTCGGTCGCGCAACGGCCGTATCTCGCCCCGCGCACACCCGTCGAACAGTCCGTTGCCGAGGTATTCGGCGATGTACTCGGCAGTGAACGGGTGAGCGTCGACCAGTCGTTCTTCGAACTCGGCGGCAACTCGCTCAGCGCCACCAAGGTTGTCGCACGGATCAATTCGACCCTCGGCTCGACCATCGCGCTGCGCGATCTGTTCGACGCACCCACCGTCGCCCAACTGTCCGCGCGGGTGATCCCGGCCACCGACGGCAAACCGGGCCGGTTCGCCCTCGCACCACGGATCAGGCCGGACCGAATTCCATTGTCCCCGGCGCAGCAACGCATGTGGGTGCTCAATCGGCTGGATCCGACCTCATCGGCGTACAACATCGCGGTCGCGCTGCGACTCACCGGCCACCTGGATATCGACGCGATGCGCCGGGCGATGGCCGATGTGATCGGCCGGCACGAGAGTTTGCGCACGCTGTATCCCGTCGACGCCGAGGGACCACGTCAGGTGGTGATCGGCGTGGAGGTGGCCGCGCCGACCATGCCGGTGCTCGAAGCCGAAGACGGCGCGCCGCTGCGTGCTCGGATCAATGAGCTGGCCGGCACCGGATTCGATCTCGCCATCGAGCCGCCGGTGCGGGTCGGGCTGTTCCGGATCGTGGATCCGAGTTTTTCCGCCAGCGACGTGCTGGGGGCGGCGGAGCACTCCTCCGGCATCGCACCGGTCGGCTCGAGCCCGTCCGCTGGCGTCCCAGCGGTGTCATCGAGTCCGTCCTCGGGCCTGGCTCCGGTGTCCTCGAGCTACACCGCGACGGATGCCTCGGTCGCGGTTTCCACTGGTGACGTGCACGTCGTTGTGCTGGTCGTACACCACATCAGCGCCGATGGCGCATCGATGGCGCCACTGGCCGCCGATCTGGTCACCGCCTACTCCGAGCGGGTCAGCGGGGCCGAGACCGCGAGGGTGCCGCTCACGGTGCAATACGCCGATTTCGCCCTCTGGCATCGGGAACTGCTCGGCAGCGAGTCGGATCCGGAATCGCTGGCGGCACGACAGATCCGCTTCTGGACCGACACCCTCGCCGGTGCGCCGGATCTGCTGGAGCTGCCCGCCGACCGCCCGCGCCCGGCCGTGCAATCGATGCGCAGCTCCGACGTCGATTTCACGCTCGACGCGACATTGCACAGCGCCATTGTCGAATTCGCGGCCGCGAACAATGTCAGCGTATTCATGGTCGTACACGCCGCGCTCGCGGTGCTGCTCGGGCGGCTCGGCGGCACCGACGACGTGGTGATCGGAACGCCGGTCGCCGGTCGCGGTGCGCAAGCACTCGATGACCTCGTCGGCATGTTCGTCAATACGCTCGCGCTGCGCACCCCGGTCGATCCGGGGACCGGGTTCCGGCAGTTCCTCGCCACCGTGCGGGCCACGGATCTGGATGCGTTCGGCAATACCGATGTGCCCTTCGAGCGACTCGTCCAGGTGCTCAACCCCACCCGATCGACCGCACACCACCCGATATTCCAGGTGTCGCTGTCACTGCAGAACTTCGTCGAACCGGTTCTGGAACTGCCCGGATTGCGGTTCGAGGTCGAGGATTTCGATCGCGGTGCCTCACAGTTCGACCTGACCCTCGATTTGCGTGAGCGTTTCGGCGCCGACGGACCGGCCGGTGTCGACGGTGTAATGACATATGCGACAGACCTTTTCGACGCGAGCACGATGGCGACCTTCGCCGCGCGATGGCGTCGCGTACTCGCCGCGGTCGTCTCGGATATCGATGTGCGTCTGGCCGATATCGATATCCTCGACGAATCCGAACGCGCACAGCTGGTTCCGGTGTGCGGCCCGGCAACCGCGGGGACGACGACGCTGGCCGAGGCACTCGCCGCATCCGCCACGTCGTACCCGGACCGCCCGGCAGTGGTCGCCGACGGTCGAACGACGACCTACCGGGAGCTCGATGCCCGGTCGAACCAGCTGGCCCGACTCCTGCTCGAGGCGGACACCGGCCCGGAAACCGTAGTGGCACTCGGTCTCCCGCGCTCTGCGGAACTACTCACCGGCATGTGGGCCGCCGCGAAGGTCGGCGCGGCCTTCCTGCCGGTCGATCCGAAACATCCGGTGGACCGCATCGATCACATGCTCACGGATTCGGGTGCGCGGGTCGGGCTCACCCTTTCCGCCTATCGGCCCCTGCTACCCGACAGCACCGAGTGGCTCGTCCTCGACGACACCGCACTCAGCACACGCCAGCAGGCGGCAAGTGCGGCGGCCCTGTCGACGAATTCGATCCGGCCCGATAGTCCGGCCTGGATGATCTACACCTCCGGATCGACCGGAACACCGAAGGGCGTCTCCGTCTCCCATCGCGGTATCGCCGATCTTATTGCCGCACAGCGGGAATCACTCGGTGTCGACGCGGACTCCCGGGTATTGCAGGTGGCCTCACCGAGTTTCGACGCATCGGTGTTCGAGGCGCTGATGGCCTTCGGGTCCGGTGGCGCGTCCGTGGTCGCACCGCCGGAGGTGTTCGGCGGCAGCCCACTCGCCGAACTGATCGCCGCCGAACGGGTCACGCATATGGTGATCACGCCGTCGGCCTTGGCCACGATCGATCCCGCCGAGGTATCGAGTGTGCGGGTGCTCGCGGTGGCGGGCGAGGCGGTCGGTGCCGAACTCGTCGAGCGCTGGTGCACCGACCGGACCATGGTGAACCTGTACGGTCCGACCGAATCCACCATCTGGGCAACGGGTTCCGCGGCACTGGTCGCAGGCACACCGGTCACCATCGGTGCGCCCATTCGTGGCGCCGCCGCGCTGGTCCTCGACGACCGGCTGCGCCCGGTGCCCGTCGGCGTCGCGGGCGAGTTGTACCTCGCCGGATCCGCACTGGCTCGCTGCTATCACGCCCGGCCGAGCCTGACCGCGTCGCGATTCATCGCCAACCCCTTCGGTGGCCCCGGCGAACTCATGTACCGCACCGGCGATCTGGTGCGCTGGGCCCGCACCACTGGGCTGGCCTTGGAACTGGAGTACATCGGCCGCACCGACTTCCAGGTCAAGGTGCGCGGTCAGCGCATCGAACTGGGTGAGATCGACGCGGTGCTCGGCCATGCGGACGGGGTCGACTTCGCCGTGACGCTCGGTGTTCCCGGCCCCACCGGATCGACCGCGCTGGCGGCATACCTCGTCCGCAAGCCCGGTGTCGAACTCGATATCGCGCAGGTGCGCGCGGTCGCCGCAGATGCCCTGCCCGCGTATATGGTGCCCGCCGCCTTCGTCGTGCTGGACGCCATCCCGCTCAACGCCGTCGGCAAACTCGACCGAAAGACCCTGCCGGAACCCGAATTCGTCGTCGAGGAGACCGAATACCGCGCCCCCTCGACCGCGACCGAAGAGATCCTGGCACAGATCTACGCCGAACTCCTCGACCGTGCCAAGGTCGGCGTCGATGATTCGTTCTTCGCGCTCGGCGGTGACAGCATTCTCGCGATCAAGCTGGTATCCCGTGCGAAGCTGCGCGGCATCCAGTGCACGCCGCTGCAGGTTTTCGAGCATCGGACCGTGGCCGCGTTGGCCGCCGCCGTCGACGCCGCGGGCGCGCTCGTCCCGCTCGAGGAGTTGCCCGGCGGCGGCATCGGTGAACTGCCGCTCACCCCGAATGTGCGCTATCTGGTCGAGCGCGGCGGTAACTTCGACCGCTCCGCGCAGGCCACGGTGCTGGAACTTCCGGTCGGCATCGAACGCGGCCAACTGGTCGCCACCCTCACCGCCGTGGTCGACCGGCACGACATGCTGCGCTCACGGCTGTGGCAGGCCGAGGACGGCTGGCAGCTACAGGTGGACGAGCCCGGGTCGGTCGAAGTCGACGCGCTGGTGCACCGCATCGAATTCGATGCCGCCGCCGACTCGCTCGATCTGCGCGAATACACCGTGACCGAATTGGATGCCGCCGCGGACCGGCTCTCCCCAGCGAATGGCATTGTGCTGCAATGCGTCTGGCTCGACCCGGTCGGTGACGCCGGGGCCAGGACGAGATCGGGCCGATTGCTCATCGTGGCGCACCGGATTGCCATCGACACCCCGTCGTGGCGAATTCTGGTGCAGGACTTGATCGCCGCATGGGCACAGGTGTCGGTCGGGAATACTCCGGTGCTGGCCGAGACCGGTACGTCGATGCGCCGGTGGTCGTATGCCCTCGTCGAGGACGCGCATACCGACCGTCGCGTCGCCGAACTCGACCATTGGCACCGCGTGCTCACCGGTCCCGATCCGCTGGTCGGTGCCCGCGAACTCGATCCGGCGATCGATCGGGCACACACACTGCGCACGGTCGAACTCGAGGTCTCCGACGAAGTGACCGACGCGCTGCTCACCACTCTGCCTCGGCTACTGCACGGCACCGGCACCGGCACCGGCACCGGCACCGATACCTTGCTCACCACACTGGCCCTGGCACTGAATCGCTGGCGCGCACGCCAGAATGTCGACGAGCCGACGGCCTTGCTGCGCCTGGCAGCCGATGGCCGACCAGAGCGCGCGATCCCGGGCGCCGACCTCGGCCGCACGCTGGGCTGGGTCGCCCCTATCTATCCGGTGCGGCTGGATCTGACCGAGATCGATATCGATGACGCCTGCGCGGGTGGCGCAGCGATGGGCGCGGCGCTGCGCGCGATCAAACATCAGCTACTCGCGGTGCCGGACACAGGCATCGGCTTCGGCGAGCTGCGCTATCTCAATGACAATGCGGCAGAAGGGCTTCCGCCCGGTCTGCCGGGCCGGATCGGCTTCGAATATCTGGGTCGGCATTCGGCTGGCGACATTCCGGCCGGACTCGAAGGGCTCGGCTGGTCGCCCACCGACGAATTCGGTGAGCTGCGCGCCGATGAGCACCCCGATGTCCCGGTCACGTCCGCGATCGATGTGACCGCCGTCGTCCTCGACGATCGGTTGCACGCGAATCTCCGCTTCCCCGCAACACTCCTGAACCGCGCCGAGGTCGCCGAACTGGCCGCCCTTTGGTCCGGTGCGCTCACTGCGGCAGCCCATTTCGCGCAGACCCCCGCGGCACAGCAGGCCGCCGCGGACGAAACGGCCGCCTTGGCGGCACAGGCCGCGGCGCGCGAAACCGCACCAGCCGGACTCGGCCTCGGTGTACTCCTGCCGATCCGGCTCGGCGGAACCGATCCCGCGCTGTTCTGCATCCACTCCTCCTCCGGAATGTCATGGAGCTACCTTGGATTCGCGGAGCGGCTGCGACCGGGTCGCCCGATCTACGGTCTGCAAGCACCGGATCTCGGTGGTGAGCCGTCGGCGCGCTCCATCGAGGAGTCCGCCGACCGCTACATTCGCGAAATCCGCGCCGTCCAGCCGACCGGACCGTACCACCTGCTCGGCTGGTCCTTCGGCGGTCTCATCGCCCATGCGATGGCGGCGAAGCTGCAGGCGGCGGGTGAAAGCGTCGGCGTTGTTGCGCTATTGGACACCGATCACGCCGATATCGACAGCGACTCCATCGAACGGCTCTCGGCGGGCGCGTTCGTCAATACCTTCGGCTCGATCTTCGGTATCGATGATGTCCCCGCCGAGGCGACCGCGCAGGAAGCGGCCGACCTGATCGAGGCCCGACTGGGTATGGAGGTCATCGATGCCGAGATCATCGAGCGAATGGCCAATTCCTACAACGCATCCGCGCACACCCGCACCGGATACCGCCGTCCGGTCTACGACGGCGACCTGCTGTATTTCAGCGCCACCGTCGACACCTCCGATATGGTCGGCCCGGACGGCTGGCGTCCCTATGCCACCGGCCGCGTCGTCAACCACGATATCGACGTCACCCACAATGAACTGACCTCACCCCAGGCGCTCGCGATCATCGCACGCGTTCTAGACGACCATTTGACAGCCACCACCACCGATTGAACTTCGTATTCGAATCAACCGAATTATCGGCGGTCGCCAGGAATTAGGATCAGTGCCTTGTACCGTCCGCTACGACCGACGGACGTCATTCGACGCCCGCCGTGATCTGAAGAACCCACTCACAGCGCCCCCGACCCGTACTCGACGGATCGGGGGGCGACGCGAAATCTATTGCGCTGCTGGGGATCCGAGCTCGCGCGCCAGTGCCCAGATGATCAAGACATCGATGGCGATGATCACCAGCGACCAGAACGGATACATCGGCGCGAACAGGAAGTTGTCCATCAGGCTGATCGAGGCCATCACGATACCCGCCCAATAACCCCAGGTCTGTCCGGACACGATGCCGATGCCCGCAACAATGATCAGCACCGCGATCACCAGATGGACCCATCCCCACACCGAGACGTTCACCTGGAAGACCTGGTCTTCGGTCAATACGAACAAGTCGCGCTTCGCGATCGCGGCGATGGCGGCCATCAGATGCAGCAAACCGGCGATCAGGATCAGAACGCCCGCGAAGATCGTCATGTCATTGAGCGCGGGTCCGGTCTTGGCGGGGCCGGGACTGGTCATAACACACACTCCTTCCGAAACGCGTGGTAATCAACCGCCACAAACTAACCCGCGACACGCCCGGAGCGAGGGATCACCTCGGCGGGTCACTTGCTGAGACTGACCTCCGGTTCGGGAGCCGCGGCAATGCGCGGCCGAGCCAGCGCGCTCGGCCACCAGATCCGATCACCGATATCCAATGTCAGCGCGGTGACCAGGATCGAACGCACGATCACCGTATCGAGCAGTACACCGACCGCGATGACAATGCCCATCTCGGCAAAGGTCACCACCGGCATGGTCGCGAACACCGCGAAGGTGCCAGCCAGCACCAGACCGGCCGAGGTGATCACCCCGCCGGTGGCGGCAAGGCCGATGAGCGCACCCGCCTTGGTGCGATGCTTGGTCGCCTCCTCGTGCACCCGCGACATCAGGAAGATGTTGTAGTCGATGCCGAGCGCCACCAGGAAGACGAAGGTCAGCAGCGGCAGGCCGGCATCGGCGCCCTTGAATTCGGCCAGATCGAAGATCCAGTGGCTCAGCCCGAGCGCGGCGAGGTAGGACAGCACCACCGTCGCGGTGAGCAGAATCGGTGCGAGCACCGCGCGCAGCAGCACCATCAGGATCACCATCACGATGGCGAGCACAACCGGCACGATCACCCGATTATCGTGTGCCACAGCGTGTCTGATATCGAGCACAACCGCCGTCTGCCCGCCGACCTTGGACGCGGGATCAACCGCGTGCACCGCGGCACGCACCCGGTCGATGGTCGCGTCGGCGGCGCGACTGTCCGGCGGATCCGAGAGCGTGCCCTCCAGATAGACCAGATCGCCCTTGATCATCGGCCGCGACGGCGCGGTAATGCCGGGCGTCGATCCCAGCGCCGTTGCGACGGCGTCGGCACGCGCGGCGGAGGCGACGACCATGACCGGCGTACCGGTGCCCGCGTCGAAATGCCGTTCCAGCACTTCGGTTCCGGTGACCGCAGCGGAGGAGCCGACGAACGCATCCTTGTTCGCGATCCCGTTCGACTCCAACCCGATGGCGCCGAACGCGACTGCGCCGAGCGCCAGTGCGGTGCCGATCCAGACCGTGCGCGGCCGCCGGGCGATCGCGAATCCGACACGCGCCCACACACCGGATTCGGTCTCGTTGACGGTGCCGAAGTTCGGGTGGCGCGGCCAGAAGATCCACCGGTCGACGATCACCAGGAGCGTAGGCAGCAGCGTCAACATCGCCAGCAGTGCGACCGCGATGCCAATCGCACACACCGGGCCGATGCCCTTGGTCGAATTCATCTCCGCCACCAGCAGAGCCAGCATCGAGACCATCACGGTGCAACCACTCGCCAGTACCGCTGGCCCGGCCCGGTGCAGTGCGACGGCCATGGCCTCGTGCTTATCGGGATGGCGGCGCAGTTCCTCGCGATAGCGGGCCACCAGCAGCAGCGCATAGTCGGTACCCGCGCCGAATACGAGCACGGTCAGAATGGCCTGGCTCTGCGCGTTGACCGTCAATCCCAACTTGGTCGCGCCGAATACCGCGGCCTGCGAAATCACCAGTGCGAAGGCGACGGTGATCAGCGGCAACGCCCACAGCATCGGACCATAGGTGGCCAGCAGGATGACGATGACGACCGCGGCGGCGGAGTACAGCAGCAATCCATCGATACTCGCGAACACCTTGCCGAATTCGGCAGCGTATCCGGCCGGTCCGGTGGCGTAGAAGGACAATCCGTCGGGTCGCTCGCCCGCCGCGTCATTGATGGCGCCGACCACGCTGGTCAGGCGGCTCCAGCCGTCTGCCCCCATCGAGATCGGCACCAGAATCTCCAGTGCCTGACCGTCCTGCGACGGAATCGGGCCGAGCAGCTTATCGGCCACCACATGCTCGACCTGCCGGAACCGGGTGGCGTCGGCGCCGACCGCGAGCCGGTCGGCGTCGGTGATTCCACTGGGGCGCTCGTACACCAGTACCACCGGAACCTGGTCGCTATTGCCGAATTTCTCGGCCAGCTTGTACGCCTGCGTGGATTCGGCACTGTCCGGCAGCCAGGTGACGTTGTCGTTCTGCTGTGCGCCGGTGAGCTTTCCGGCGAAGGTGCCGAGTGCGAGCAGTGCAATGATCCAGACGCCGAGCACGACCCATTTGCTCCGGCGGCCGCTCGGCACGCGCGCGAGTCTACCGAGCAGATCGGTCATATCCGGATCGGTCGGTGCGGACATCGGGGCCCCCTCGGTCACCACCCTGATCTTTGTTAGCAACCTGCAAGCGGGCGCTAGCGGCTGGCACCGATGCTACTGCCGGGTTCTGACATCCGCGAGCGAAAATGTGATGCTGCGCCCACTCCGCGAGCCAGTCGACCAGGTCGGGTCCACAATGGGATTTCCTCAGCGACGACAGCAATCTCGGTGCTGACAGCGGACCACGTTGTCCCTTACGGTCCCGGCCCAAGAAAGGCCGGTCGGCAAACCATGGGCGACCACAATGGCAGCACCGGTATCGATGCGCGGATTTCGCGCCACGTGCCGCACAATGGGTGCCGCACGCGGTGGTCACCGGCGTTTCTGCGCCATAGCGATAACCGCCGCTGCGACACAAGGTGTTGTGCTGCATGGACTTGTCACCCCCAAGGAGTAGTGTTCAGGGGTAGGCAATTCCGTGACGGCAGCGTGCTCGGGAAGGGTGTGGAGGCAGGATGAAACTGATCGATCGGGTGTCGTCAATCGTGCTGGAAAGGCGGAACCATGTCTCCTGAGCCGCGTGCAACAAAGGTGATCGATCGGGTGTCGGCCATCAATTGGAATCGGGTGCCCGACGAGAAGGATGCCGAGGTCTGGGATCGCCTGACCGGCAACTTCTGGCTGCCCGAGAAGGTGCCGGTCTCCAACGATATTCCGTCGTGGAACACCCTCACTGCCGACGAGAAGCAATTGACCATGCGGGTCTTCACCGGCCTGACGCTGCTGGACACCATTCAGGGCACGGTCGGCGCGGTGAGCCTGATTCCGGATGCCGTGACGCCGCACGAGGAGGCGGTGCTCACCAATATCGCGTTCATGGAATCGGTGCACGCCAAGAGCTACAGCTCGATCTTCTCCACCCTGTGCTCCACCCGCGAGATCGATGACGCGTTCCGCTGGTCGGAGGAGAACCGAAACCTGCAGCGCAAGGCCGAGATCGTCCTCGAGTACTACCGCGGCGACGATCCGCTCAAGCGCAAGGTGGCCTCCACCCTGCTGGAGAGCTTCCTGTTCTACTCCGGCTTCTACCTGCCGATGTACTGGTCCTCGCGGGCCAAGCTCACCAACACCGCCGACCTGATCCGGCTGATCATCCGCGATGAGGCGGTGCACGGGTACTACATCGGCTACAAGTACCAGAAGGGTCTGGAGCTGCTCAGCCAGGCCGAACGCGACGACCTCAAGAACTACACCTTCGAGCTGCTTTTCGAGCTCTACGACAATGAGGTCGAATACACCCAGGACCTCTACGACGAGGTCGGCCTCACCGAGGACGTCAAGAAGTTCCTGCGCTACAACGCCAACAAGGCCCTGATGAACCTGGGCTACGAGGGCCTGTTCCCCAAGGACGAAACCGACGTCAATCCCGCCATCCTCTCGGCCCTGTCCCCCAACGCCGACGAGAACCATGACTTCTTCTCCGGCTCCGGCTCCAGCTATGTCATCGGCAAGGCCGTCAATACCGAAGACGAAGACTGGGAGTTCTGACCCGGCTGTGCCATGAAATCCGGCTCGAT
>NZ_JBEXLC010000146.1:0-22569 GCF_040609795.1 Nocardia sp. NPDC004604 | reverse complement strand
CGCCCCTTTGGGGGTGGGCCCGATTTTGGGCCCGCGGGGCGCCTCCCCCACCCGGGCCCCCCCCGACGCGACACCATAAGACCCGCGACTCGGAGCTGCCGCACCACCAGTGATCTCGCGCATCCGATCGAAACCGTCTACGAACTGATCGCACGCAAGATTGCCGACTCACCCCGCCGCGGTCGGCGGCCAGGGATTGGGTTTGACGCTGGTCGGTTTGCGCGTGGGCACGTCATCCCAGTCGAAATGCGTGCCCACCCAGGCCTTCGGGCGATCGAAGTGGATTTCCTGGGCGGCGAAACGGGTGCCGAGGAACGAGATATCGCCGAAGAAGTCACCCTCGGTGAAGTCGACCATGCGCCCGCCGAACACGGTCCGCGGGAACCTGATATCACCGTGGAACTCCGCCCGCGAGAAGTCCGTTTCGCGGGTGCCCCGGTTGCGTAATCGATTCGGCGTGCCCACTCTGGCCTCGTCGAAGGCGGTGAGCGTGGCGTAGAACTGTGCGCTTTTGAATGTGACACGGGGACTCGTGAATTCGGCGCGGTCGAAGGCGATGTGGTCACCATCGAAGGCAGCCCGCTCGAACGAGGTCAGCTCGGCCCGGAACTTCACGTCCTGGAACGAGGTTCGAGCGCCGAGGAAGCGTGCGCCGTTGAAGTCGGTGCGCGGACCCCGGAAGGTCGCGCCCTCGAACGATGCCGGATCTTCGAAGGTGACCTCGGCGAAGGTGGTGCCGACACCTGCCGGTTCACGCCGCTCCATACGATCGGACCCGAACCCCGCGCGATCGAACAGCGCCGGACCCGCCCGAAAGGTCGCGCCGCGGAAGGTCAGATGCAGCCCGGCGAAGCTCGCGAACTCGAAGGTGGTCGGTCCGATGAAGGTCGCTCCGGCAAATGACGTATGCCGTCCCCGGAACACCGCATACCGAAAGTCCGCCTTCTCGATCACCGCGTTATTGAAGGTGAATGTGCACGTCGACCACGAGATCTCCGCCGACGGCTTCAGATGTTGTGCGATCACTCGCACGATCGCGCGACGCACCTCCCGATCATTGCGCCGGAATTCGTAGACCCGCTCGACCTTGACCCCGGCTTCCTCCGCCGACTCGGCCCGCGAGACAAGATGATTCGCCCCATCGGCCGGTTCGTACGGCAGCTGCAGATATCCGCACATCACATCGATGCACTGCTGTCTTCGGCTCGGTGCCGAGAATTCGTCCGCTACCCCCGCCATCGCATAGACCCCGGCGATCCGAACCGCCGCATCCGCATCCCCCAACTGCCGTGCCGCCGCCCCGAACAACTCCGCGAACCGTCCCCGCTCCAGATCCCGCTGCCGCCGATACGCCACCACCAGCGCGACCGCCCCGCCAACTCCGGCCGCCACCGATAGCGCGATCTTGGTGAGGTCCAACTGATTCGGGGTCTCGGCCTTCGCACCCAATAACCACCACAACAACCACCAGGTCAGCCCGGCGATCACCAATCCGCCGACCACCGCACCGAACACCGCGAGCAACAATGCCGCGCGGTGTAGTCGGTCGCCCAACCGCCCCCATCGCATCACCGCATGGTAACCGGATTGTCGCTCGCCCACTACCGGATGAGATCGGCCGAGTCTGTGCCCCTTACGTTTTCGACTACCTATTGCGCCGCAGACCCAGCCCCGCAGCCACCAGGCAGGCGAGGGCGACCGCACCGACGAACCACGGGAACACTTCGCTCAGCCCCCACTCGGTCGCCGCCCATCCGGCCAGGATGGTCGGCAGTGCCATGGCCGTGTAGGCGAGCAGGTAGTACGCCGACATGGTCTCGCCCCGCTTGTGCTGCGGCACAACCTCGGACAGATGCCGCAGCGAACCACCGAATCCGAGCCCGAAGGTCGCGCCGAGCAATACTCCGGCCAGCAGCACCACGGCCCAGTTGCCGGTGTGCAAGGCGGGCACCGTCAACACCAGCGCCACCGCCATGCCGGTATCGCCGCCGATCGCCGCGCGCCGCGCCGGAATTCCGGTCGCGAACAGCTGAGCCGTGGCACCGGCCACCGCGGTCGAGGCGACGACCGCACCACCGAAGACCAGATTGTGAATGCCCGTCTCGGCCGAAGCGAGCGAAGGATACAGCGACAGCAGCACACCGAGCACCGACCAGGCCGCCATGACGCCCAGTGCAGAGAACCAGAAGTCACCGCGAATCTCCTGCGGCACTGCCGGTTTCGCGATCCGGATGCGTCCGGCCACCCGCGCGGTATGCGGTTCGCGCAATGCGACGACGCCGAGTCCGATGAGCAGGCACACCACGGTGATCACGACGTAGGGCGTGCGCAGCGGATGCGGCGCATACTGCGCCAGCACCGCCGACCCCAGAATCGCCACGGCCATGCCGACATTGAAGGCAACGCCACTGAGCTGCCCCGACCGCGCACCGTGCTTCGGACGCAGATCGAGCAGCGCCGCGGCACCGGCCACCACGGTCGAGCCGACCGCCAGTCCGTGCAGCGCCCGCGCCACCAACAGCATCGCGACATTATCGGCCAGCAGGAAGACCACCAGCCCGATGATCATGGTCGCGAACGCACCGAGCAGCACCGGCTTGCGGCCGACCACATCGGAGATACGCCCGGAAACCAGCACCGCGGCCAGCGCCGCGAATGCGTAGACCGCGAAGACGAATGTCGTCGTCAGCGGCGAGAAATGCCATTCCTTCTGGTACATGCCGTACAGCGGCGCGGGCACCCCCGAGACGCCGAGCGCCACGCCGCTCGCCGCCAGAATCAGCGCATAGGCCCAGCGCTGAGAGGTCTGCTGGTCGGCCGCCACCGTCATTGTCGCTGCCATCGGAACCCCGATCAGGTAAGTTTGATGATGATCGAACCATAGAGACGATACAGCCGGTACGATGGCCATCAAACCACTGTGAGGTAGATCATGACCGAAACTAAGGAATCGGCCACCGAGGCACCGCCGGTTGCCTCATTACCCGCCGTGCTCGGAGCACTACAGGATCCGGTGCGATTGGAGATGGTCCGCCGACTCAGCAATGCGGGCACCGCCATGCGCTGTGGTGCGCTCTACGAGGTGATCAACAAATCGACCGCGACCCACCACTTCAAGATTCTGCGCGAAGCCGGTGTTATCGAGCGACTGATCATCGACGGCCAGACCTGCCAGCGCCTGCGCTCCGAGGATCTCGACAATGCCCTGCCGGGCCTGCTGCCCTCGATCGTCGACGCCGCCAATCGCGCCCGCAGCGACTGATCCGCGGTCGGCCGACCGCCAGTCGTCGCTTCCGACACCACGGCGAATAGAGCGCCGCGCCAACCGCACAAGCGTCGAAACATGATCGCGGACCCACATTTGCAGATCGAAGGCCGGAGCGAATCACTCCGGCCCCCAGGGGATCTACTTCAGCTCTCGACCAATCGCCGCACCGTGGCGGGCAATTCCCGAGTCCGCCGGTACGGCCCGGCCACGGAAGCCGCGAACGGCCGCGCCAGCAGGGTGCGGGCGATTGCCGAAACCTCCTCGGTGGTTACCGCATCGATGCGGGCCAGCGTCTCCGAAACGCTGCGGTGATTGCCGTAACTCAGTTCGCTGCGACCGATCCGGTTCATGCGCGACGCCGAATCCTCCAGCCCAAGTACCAGTCCGCCACGCAACGAACCCTTGGCGCGAGCGCATTCCGCATCGGTGATCCCGTTGGCCGCGATCTCTTCGAGCACGCCGCGCGCCAGTGCTGCCACCTTGCCGAGATTTTCCGGCTGGCAGCCGATGTACACCGAGAACGCACCGGTATCGGCGAAGGTGTCCACGCTGGAGTACACCGAGTACGCCAGCCCGCGCTCCTCCCGAATGCGTTGGAACAGACGCGAACTCAGCCCGCCGCCGACGACGGTATTGAGCACCGACAGCGGCCAGCGCCGCTCCCCCTCGTGCCGCCCGAAGGCACGCACACCGAAGGCCAAGTGTGCCTGTTCGCTATCGCGGTGGTTCCAGTGCAACTGCGGCACGCCGTGCGGTCGAAACCGGCCCTCGCGCCGCCGGGCGGGTTCGGCGGACGGATCGAGCCGGGGGCCGAAGGCACGGTGTACCAGTTCCACGGTGTGGTCGTGCTCCACATTGCCCGCGACCGCGACGACCATCCGGTCCGGCCGGTAGCGACGCAGATGGAAACCGCGCAATTGAGCGGCATTCATCGCCTCGATGGTTTCGACGGAGCCGATCACCGGACGCCCGATCGGATGATCACCGAAGAGCGCGGACAGGAAGGCGTCGCCGACCAGATCCTCCGGATCGTCGTCGCGCATGGCGATCTCCTCGAGCACCACCTGCCGTTCGACGTCCACATCCTCGGCCCGGCACAGGCCGTTGAGTACCACATCGGAGACCATATCCACGGCCAGCGGCAGATCCTCATCGAGGACGTGGGCGTAGTAGCAGGTCTGCTCCTTCGCGGTGAACGCGTTGAGTTCGCCGCCGACCGCATCCATCGCCTGCGCAATATCCAGCGCCGAGCGAGTCGGAGTCGCCTTGAACAGCAAGTGTTCTAGAAAGTGCGCCGCGCCCGCGACCGTTGCGCCTTCATCGCGCGAGCCGACCCCGACCCACACACCGATCGATGCCGAACGCACGCCGGGCACATGTTCGGTGACCACACGCAAACCGCCGGGTAGCACGGTCCGCCGCACTCCGGAGTCGCTGCCCCGCATCTGATCCATCCGCAGCTCCGGAGACGAACCCCCCTGCTCGCCGCGGAGCAGAGGGGTTGCCGTCTTCTTCTTCGTCACAGAGACAAGTACTACTCGGTCTCCGCCGGGCCCGCATCAACGGCGTCGGCCGCGGCGGGCTCGTCGGCGTTCTCGTCGACGGGAACCAGCGAAATCTTGCCGCGATTGTCGATATCGGCGATCTCCACGCGCAGCTTGTCGCCGACGTTCACCACGTCCTCGACCTTGGCCACGCGCTTGCCGTTGCCCAGCTTGGAGATGTGCACCAGGCCGTCGCGGCCGGGCAGCAGCGAGACGAACGCGCCGAAGGCGGTGGTCTTGACGACCGTGCCGAGGAAGCGCTCGCCGACCTTCGGCAGCTGCGGGTTCGCGATGGCGTTGATCTGGTCGATCGCCGCCTGCGCCGCGGGGCCGTTGGTCGCACCGACGTAGACGGTGCCGTCATCTTCGATCGAGATATTGGCGCCGGTCTCCTCGGTGATCTGGTTGATCACCTTGCCCTTCGGGCCGATGACCTCACCGATCTTGTCGACCGGGATCTTGATCGCGGTGACGCGCGGTGCGTACGGGCTCATCTCGTCCGGAGTGGTGATGGCCTCGGCCATGACCTCCAGGATGGTGGTGCGGGCATCGTGCGCCTGGCTCAGCGCGCCGGCCAGCACCTGCGAGGGGATGCCGTCCAGCTTGGTGTCCAGCTGCAGCGCGGTGACGAAGTCCGGGGTGCCGGCGACCTTGAAGTCCATATCACCGAAGGCATCCTCGGCGCCGAGGATATCGGTCAGCGCGACGTAGCGGACCTCCTCCTCACCCTTGTCGTTGGTGATGGTGTCCGACACCAGGCCCATGGCGATACCGGCGACCGGCGCCTTCAGCGGCACACCGGCGTTCAGCAGCGACAGGGTCGAGGCACAGACCGAACCCATCGAGGTGGAACCGTTGGAGCTCAACGCTTCCGAGACCTGCCGGATGGCGTAGGGGAACTCTTCCTGACTCGGCAGCACCGGGATGAGCGCCCGCTCGGCCAGCGCGCCGTGGCCGATCTCGCGACGCTTCGGCGAACCGACGCGACCGGTCTCACCGGTGGAGAACGGCGGGAAGTTGTAGTGGTGCATGTACCGCTTGGACGTCTCCGGGCCGAGCGAGTCGACCTGCTGGGCCATCTTCACCATATCGAGGGTGGTGACGCCCATGATCTGGGTCTCGCCACGCTCGAACAGCGCCGAACCGTGGGCCCGCGGAATCACCGCGACCTCGGCCGACAGCGCACGGATATCGGCCAGACCGCGACCGTCGATGCGGAAGCCGTCGGACAGAATGCGCTGGCGCACCAGCTTCTTGGTGACCGAGCGGAATGCCGCGCCCAGCTCCTTCTCCCGACCGGTGAAGTCGTCGGCCAGGCGGGTCAGCACATCCAGCTTGATCTCGTCGATCTTCGCCTCGCGCTCCTGCTTGTCCGCGATGCTCAGCGCTTCGCCCAGCTCACGCTTGGCGGTGCCCTCGACAGCCTCGTAGACGTCGGCCTCGTACGGCGGGAAGAGCGGGAACTCCTCGGTCGGCTTGGACGCCAGCGAGGCAAGATCCTGCTGCGCCTTGCACAGGCGGGCGATGAACGGCTTGGCGGCCTCGAGGCCCTGCGCGACCACGGCCTCGGTCGGTGCCTGCGCACCGTCGGCGACCAGGGCGATGACCTTATCGGTGGCCTCGGCCTCGACCATCATGATGGCCACGTCGCCGGATTCGACGACCCGGCCCGCGACGACCATGTCGAAGACCGCGCCCTCGAGCTGCTCGACGGTTGGGAACGCGACCCACTGGCCGTCGATCAGCGCGACGCGCACGCCGCCGACCGGGCCGGAGAACGGCAGGCCCGCGATCTGGGTGGACGCGGAGGCGGCGTTGATGGCCACGACGTCGTACAGATCGTTCGGGTCCAGGCTCAGCACGGTGACCACGACCTGGATCTCATTGCGCAGACCGTCGACGAAGGACGGACGCAGCGGACGGTCGATCAGGCGGCAGGTCAGGATCGCGTCGGTGGAGGGGCGGCCCTCCCGGCGGAAGAACGAACCCGGAATGCGGCCCGCAGCGTACATGCGCTCTTCGACATCGACCGTCAGCGGGAAGAAGTCGAACTGGTCCTTGGGGTGCTTGCCCGCGGTGGTCGCGGACAGCAGCATGGTCTCGTCGTCCAGGTAGGCGACGACCGAACCGGCGGCCTGACGAGCCAGGCGGCCGGTCTCGAAGCGTACGGTGCGGGTTCCGTAGGTGCCGTTATCGATCAGCGCGACGGATTCGAACACACCGGGTTCGACCTCAATGGCCGACGATGTAGTTGTCTCTGACATTTTTCTGCTCTCAACCTCTCGTCTTCGCTGGATCGAGCGCATCGGGGCGCGATCCAGCTGTCGTCAGCCGTACCGGATACGGACGCGCGGCAACCCTCCTGGCTGCAACGCGCACACCCGGCCGAATCCCCTTGGAAACGGCGACGCGGAGGCGGTCATCGATCGAAGCCCGCCGACGGCATCGCGCCTGTCGGGAGGCCACTACCGAAGACCGACGCCACGCGGGCGGGTGTATACGGCTGTGCAATGTTGTTGTGCAAACGGGGCGTGCATACCCCTCATACACAAATAGCCAACGGGGAGATTGTACGTCTCCCCGTCGGCTACCTGATCGACCGCCTCGGGTAGGTAGCGTGTCGAACGCTTCCGCGCCCGACCCGGCCACCGCGGAGCGAGTCTTATGAGCGACATTCGCGGCGCTCGGGCGCTGCGAATCGCGCGAAATTACCGGCGCAGGCCGAGCCGCTCGATGAGCGAACGGTAGCGGTGGATGTCCTTGTCCGCGAGGTACTTCGACAGCCGCTTGCGACGACCGATCAGCGCCATCAGGCCGTGGCGGGTGTGGTGGTCGTGCTTGTGCTTCTTCAGGTGCTCGGTGATGTCGGCGATCCGCTTGGACAGCAGTGCGATCTGCGCCTCCGGGGATCCGGTGTCCTTCTCGTGCAGGCCGTACTCGGCGAGAATCGCCGTCTTCTGCTCGGTGGTCAGCGCCATGGGGCATCCACTCCTATTTCTCAGTTCCGCGCTCGAGGATTCCGGTCAACCGGCCGGGTGCCGCCGCGGACCGCAGCAAACCCGAGGATCCACCTTACCGGATTCGGTTCGCCGTACCGAATTCAGTGCGCCGAACCGAATCGCGCGAGCAAACTCGCTGCCGGGAGCGTCAGTCGATGGTGTTAAGGACCTTGCGGGCGTTTTCCACGTCGCGGCCCATGGCCTCGAGCAGTTCATCGATGGAGTCGAACTTGCGCATGCCGCGCAGGTGCTCGACGAAATCCACAGCGACATGCTGGCCGTACAGATCGGCCTCCCGGTCGAGGACGTACGCCTCGACTGTGCGGGCCCGCCCGGAGAAGGTGGGATTGGTGCCGATCGAGATCGCGGCCATGGCCCGCTCCCCCGGCGTCACGGTGCCGATGGTCGGACCGGGACCGAGCACGGTGAACCAACCCGCGTAGACCCCGTCGGCGGGGATGGCGGCATACATGGGCGGGGCGATATTCGCGGTCGGGAATCCGAGCTCGCGGCCGCGGCCGTCGCCGTGCACGACCACGCCCTCGACGCGATGCGGACGACCGAGCGCCTCGGCGGCCGCGGCCATATCGCCCGCGTCGACGCAGGCTCGGATGTAGGTCGAGGAGAAGGTGACCGCGTGCTCGCTGAGCAACTTCACACCGTCGACCTCGAAGCCGAAGCGCTCACCCAGTTCGCGCATGGTGTCGATGGTGCCAGCGGCCTTCTTGCCGAAGGTGAAATTGTCACCGACCACGACCTCGGCCACATGTAACCGCTCGACCAGGAGATCGTGCACATAGCTCGCCGGGGTCAGCTTCATGAATTCTTGGGTGAAGGGCATCACGCAGAACACGTCGACGCCGAGTTCCTCGGCCAATTCCGCACGCCGGGTCAGGGTGGTCAGCTGCGCCGGATGTGAACCGGGACGCACCACTTCCATCGGGTGCGGGTCGAAGGTCATCAACACTGCCGGAACACCCCGCGCGGCAGCGGACTTCACCGCCCTGCTGATCAGCTGCGCGTGGCCGCGATGCACACCGTCGAATACGCCGATCGTGAGTACGCACCGCCCCCAGTCCGCGGGTACGTCGTCGAGGCTCCGCCATCTCTGCACAGTCCGCAGCCTACGCAAAACAGGTGTCGAACAGTATTCGGAGGTGCCGATCCACACACGATTCCGTGTCGCTCGTGTACACCCGGTGAATCGCTGGGTGCACTCGAGTGGCGTGATGTGTGAATCGCCCGTCATATGCATAAGCTCGAACATGTGCCCGGTAAACGAGACATCGCAACCCGACGCGAGCTGGCCGACACCGCAGCGCAGCCGACCGAGACCACAGGCCCCCACGGCAGCACCGCAACGATTGCGCCGGAGCTCACCTCGGTCGCCCAGGACTATTTGAAAGTGATCTGGACCGCTCAGGAGTGGTCACAGGAAAAGGTGTCGACGAAGCTGCTCGCCGAACGGATCGGCGTCTCGGCCTCCACTGTCTCCGAGGCGGTCCGCAAACTGGCCGATCAGGGCCTCGTCGAACACGCCCGGTACGGGTCCATCACCCTGACCGAGCACGGCCGCCGCGCCGCCGTCGCCATGGTGCGTCGGCATCGACTGATCGAAACCTTCCTCGTCAATGAACTCGGCTACGGCTGGGACGAGGTGCACGATGAGGCCGAGGTGCTCGAACATGCGGTCTCCGAACTGCTGATGACGCGCATCGACGCGAAACTCGGCTATCCGGACCGGGATCCGCACGGCGATCCCATTCCGTCGGCCGATGGCGCGGTGCCCACCCCACCGGCCCGCCAGCTCAGTGACTTTCGCGCGGGCGAATCCGGCCATGTCGCACGGATTTCCGATGCGGATCCGGATATGCTGCGCTACTTCGATTCCGTCGGCATCGCGCTGGATACCCCGATCGTGGTGGTGGAACGCCGAGACTTCGCGGGCACCATCGCAATTCGCATCGCGGACCGGACCATCGATCTGGGCAGCCCGGCGGCCGAGGCCATCTGGCTCAGCACCCGGGACTGAACAGGTCGGCGGAAATAGTGCTACCGGCGGTCGGCCGCGACGGCTTCGGGGCGCAGGCAGGCTTTGCCCCCTCGGAGGACCCGACGAAAAGTCAGCGGGACAGGAAATCCAGCAGCGCACGGAATTCGGACAGAGACAGGTAGCCATCCCCGTCGGTGTCCGCGGCTGCCAGCAATGATTCGGCGGGCTCGTCGATCAGGCCCGCACCGATATGGCGGATGAGGGATTCGAGTTCTTCGACCGAGATCTTGCCATCGCCATTGATATCGAAAACCCGGAAGGCCGCATCGGCATCGGTGACCTCGATACGCCCGCCGACCAGTGCGGCGTCGAATTCGGCCCGAGAGACCAGGAAGTCACCATTGGTATCGGCGGCGGCGACCATGCGTTCGACGGCCTCGTCATCGACTTCCAGTCCGAGCGAACGGATTCCGGTGGTGATGTCCTCGACCGACACCAGACCGTCGCCGTCGCGATCCCAGAGTTCGAACGTATCGACGGGTTGTTCGCTCATTACCCCACTGTCTTCTTCGCACTGTCCACCGCGGCCGCCGCAGCACACCGAGCTGCGCACGGCCACGGCCCACTGTACGGATTGCCGTGCCAGCGAACGACTCCAGCCGATGGGTTCCGATTCAGCCTGCGGCGGTGACGCGCTCGACACCCGACGCGGCGCGCTTCTCGTCGGCGGTGGCGAGCCAGAAGAAGATCGGTGGTAGCACCAATTCGATTGCGGTCAGCACGATTTGGAACCAGTGCGGCCAGCCGTAGACGGCGACGGAGATCAGCCGGGCGACGCCACTGAGCAGGAAGATTCCGGCGAGCCAGCGCACCGCAAGTGCCGGGATGGGAACTTGGCGCGCGGCCCAGATCCAGGCGACGCCGTAGCCGACGAAGATACCGCCGAAGAAGCGGGTCTGACTATCGGCGGTGACGCCGGAGGAGCCCATATCGGGGATGCCGTCGATACCGGCGGCCATGTGGAAGATGCCGATACCCACGATGGCGATGCCCATCGCCATGGACAGCCATTTGAGTGCCGCGGCCATGAATTCCTCCCTTCACTAGTAGACGTTTGTCTACTAAGACAGACCCTACGACCGTTAGTAGACAAACGTCAACTAAGCTTCGAGGGGTGACCCGCCGCCGCCTCGCCCCCGACGAACGCCGCCGCCTGCTGCTGGACGCGGGCGCGAAATTGTTCGCCGAACGCGCCTACGACGCGGTGCTGATGGAGGACGTCGCGGCGGCGGCCGGGGTCTCGCGCGCCCTGCTCTACCGCCATTTCCCGACCAAACGCGAGCTCTTCGCCGGCGTCTACCAACTGGCCGCGGATCAGCTGCTGGTCGCCACCAAACTCGACACCGAAACCCCGCTACCCGAACAGCTCGCGGCCGGACTCGACGAACACTTCGACTATTTCGAGGCCAATGCCAATACCGTGGTCGCCGCCAATCGCCTGCTCGCGGGCGATCCGACCATCCAGGCGATCATCTCGGGCGAACTCGGTGAACTTCGCGTTCGCCTACTCGATGTGATGGGCGTCGAAGGGCCCACCCGCGAACTCACCTCATCGATCCTGACGAGCTGGCTGACCTTCGTCCGCGTTCTGTCGGTCGACTGGCTGGAAAATCGCACCTGCACACGCACCGAACTCCGCAATATCTGCGTCGGCGCCCTGCTCGGCGCTCTGGAACCGCTCGGCGCATTGGAAGTGCGTGGCGCGGTTACAGATTCGAAGGACGCACGACCATAACCGAGGCCGCGCGCTTACCGCTCTCCCGCAATAGCGCGATCGCGCGTCCGGCGGGGTCGATGGCGGCGTAGACGCCGGGGATGCCGACCGGTTCGAGCCACCGGCCGTTGCGCAGATCCTCGGCCTGCTCGTCATCGATATCGCGGCGCGGGAACGCGGTTCGGATGGCGTCGTCGATATCCAGACTCAACAGCGATTCCTCGGACTCGGCCGCCGCGGCCAATTCGTCCAGGGTTCTGGCGTGTTCGAGGGTGAACGGCCCGACCCTGGTGCGGCGCAGCGCGGTCAGATGCCCGCCGACGCCGAGCGAAGCACCGAGATCGCGGGCGAGGGCACGGATGTAGGTGCCGGAGGAACATTCGACGACCACGTCCAGATCGACGAATGTCGAACTATCCCGGCGGGCCAGGATATCGAAGCGAGAGACGGTGACCGGTCGAGCGGCGAGCTGCACCTCCTCACCCGCACGGTGCCGGGCGTACGCGCGCTCACCGTTCACCTTGATGGCGCTGACCGTAGCCGGAACCTGCTCGATGGCACCGGTCAATTTCGCGGTGTACGTCGCGATTTCGGCATCGCTGAGATGGGTCGCCGATGTGGTCGCGAGCACCTCGCCCTCGGCATCGTCGGTGCTGGTGGCCTGGCCGAGCCGGATGGTCGCGGTATAGGCCTTGGTGGTCAAGGTGAGCAGGCCGAGCAGTTTGGTCGAGCGCTCGACGCCGAGCACCAGCACACCGGTGGCCATCGGATCGAGCGTCCCGGCATGTCCGACCTTCTTGGTGCGCAGTAGCTTCCGGCACTTCGCGACGACATCGTGGCTGGTCCAGCCGCCGTCCTTATCGACGATCAGCAGACCGCCCAGGGCATCGATACGCGCGTCGGCCATCAGGTGTGCACGATCGCGGTCAGGATGAGCCCGTCACCGATCATCCAGCGGCCGTCGAAGGAAACCAGTGCCGCGCCACCGTCATTGACCTGGCCGGGTACCAGGATCTGGCTGTGGAACGTGCCGGAGCCCGCACCGTCGGAACTCTCATCGATGGTGAAGGTGATGTGGGCGTCCTCGAAGCCGAGCCAGCGCGCGGTCAACGGGAACCATGCCTTGTAGGTGGCTTCCTTCGCGCAGAACAGCAGGCGGTCCAGGTGCAGGCCGGAGCCGTCGACGGTGGTCAACCAGTCCCGCTCGGGCGGCAGGCTCACCGAATCCAGGACGCCCTCGGGCAGGGCGCCGTGCGGTTCGGCATCGGTGCCGATCGAGCGGAACCGCAGTTTGTGACCCAATGCCGCCGCCCGGTAGCCGTCACAGTGCGTCAGGCTGCCGACGATGCCGCGCGGCCATATCGGCGCACCACGCTCGCCCTTGCCGATTGCGACCGGCGGCTCGCCCAGCTCCTGCAGTGCGAGCCGGGCACAGTGCCGCGCACCGATGAAGTCGCGGCGACGCTTCTCCACCGACTTCTCGATGAGATGCGCCTCCGCCGGATGCGGCTGCAAATCCTCCGGGTACGCAAACAGTTCCGCCGAAGCGACACCCGCGGGAAGAATTTTCTCGATCATCACCGACGAGCCTAGTCGAGCCGCCCAGCCGGCAGTCGCCTCGGGAGGCACGGCGCACCTCTCGGCGCAACGGCGCCGTCAGGCTCACACACCACGACGGCGCTGGGCCTTTTCTCGCATCTCGGCGGCCGCGGCCTCCATCTCGGGGGTGACCTCGAAGTGGCCGCCCCACTTGTTCAGCGAGCCCGGCGGGTACTCCGGCGTCGGGAGGATTTGACGCAACAGGCGGTCCGGCAGTCCGCGCCGCTGCCATTCCCGCGGATAGCCCAGCGACACCTCCTCGAAGCGCACGCCGTCGTAGTGGGAGGTGCGCGGGATGTGCAGGTGGCCGTAGACCGAGCAGACCACGTTGTAGCTGGTGTGCCAGTCGGCGGTCAGGTCGGTGCCGCACCAGAGCGCGAACTCCGGGTACCACAGCACGTCGGTGGGCTCGCGGACCAGCGGGAAGTGGTTGATCAGCACGAGCGGCGTCTCGGGTGCCAGCGCGTCGAGTTTGCGCTTGGTCACCTGGACCCGGGCGTGGCACCAGGCGTCCCGCGTCAGATACGGGTCCGGCGAGAGCAAGAATTCGTCGGTGGCCACCACATTGCGCTCACGCGCCAGGGCCAGTCCCTCGGCCTTGGTCCTGGTGCCCTTGGGCAGGAACGAGTAGTCGTAGAGCAGGAACATCGGGACCAGCGTCACCTGCCCGCCGTACGGCTCCGAACCCGCGCCGGTCCACACCGGGAACGGATCCTCCGGTGTGATCACATCGAGGTCCCGGCAGATCGACACCAGGTACTCGTAGCGTGCGACGCCGTGCATCTGCACCGGATCCTTCGCCGTGGTCCACAACTCGTGGTTGCCCGGTACCCAGATCACCTTGGCAAAGCGGCCGCGCAGCAGCTCCAGAGCCCAACGAATATCATCGGACTTCTCCGCCACGTCCCCGGCCACAATGAGCCAGTCCTCGGGCGAATCCGCCCGAATCTGCTCGACAACCGGCCGATTCCCCTGGTGCCCGACGTGAATGTCGCTCACCGCCATCAACTTGGGTATCACCACACCTACATTGGCACATCCACGCGGGTTGCCGCCGTTCGGCTCGATGATCATGGCGGTGCCGATCCACTACCGGCCGCGTTCGTATGGTCGGTCCGGGGCTTCGATGCGCCGATAGTCGCTGACGGCGAAGGTCGGCGTCCGGTCCGGATCCCGCTGGGCACTGCCGGTTTCGACGACACCGCGAACCTCGAGCCACGCGTCGTCCTCGATCACCTCCCGCATCCCGGCCAGGTGTACGAGCACATATCGGGCATCGGCGACACAGCAGGTGATGACCACGCGCGCCAGATCGGCATCGGGCGCGTCCGGATGCTGTTGTTCGAGGTCCTTGGGCCGGATGACGAAACCTCTGATGGTGACCTCGCGACCGTCCAGGGAATGGCTGGAGTCCTGCAGGGCCCGCTCCACCAGATCCACGATCGGAAGCGTCGGCGCGGGCTCCGGCGGCAGCGGCGGGAATGCCAACAGCTTCGGTTGCGCCGCAGGTAGATCGCGCGGAGCGACCTGGACGGGGGAACTGGTCACCGCTGCGCCTGCGCCCAGGGCGGGCGGGGCGATGAGCAGGAGCGCGGCGGCCGGTGCGAGCAGCAGCCATTGCGCGCGGCCGGAGCCGTGCTCATGGCCGTGGTCGCGGTCGAGCACATCGCCACCGCCGAGTCCATCACCACGACCGAAGGCGTAGTCCCGCTCGTCAAATGCTTTGCCGCAGCGGATATCTCGTATGATCGCCACCATCGCGAGCAAGACGAAGCCGACGCCGCTGACCAGTAGGTACAGGTAGAGGCTCGGTTTCACATAGCGCAGATAGCTCCCGTCCAGTGTGATCCACAGCACCGCGGCACCGATGAGCAGCAACAGCAAATTCTGTGTCTCCCGCTTCATCGGGCACCTCCCAGGAAGATGTATCCGGCTACCGTGCCGCAGGCCACGGCGACCACGAAGGTCAATGGCGCGAAGCGCAGGGCGAACCGCCGTCCGAAACTGCCCGCCTGCATGGCGAACAGCTTCACATCGACCGCCGGTCCCACCACCAGGAAGACCAGCCGCGGCAGCAGGGGCAGTGTCGACATGCTCGCCGCGACGAACGCGTCTGCCTCCGAGCACAATGCGAGCACGATCGCCAGCACGGCCATGACCAGGATCGCAATCACCAGCTGCCCGGCCAACCGCTCGTACCAGGCGGGCGGAACCAGTACATGCAACGCCGCGGCCGCCGCCGCGCCGAGTACGAGAAATGCGCTGGCCTGCAACAGATCGTGACGCGCGGCCTCGGTGCAGACTTCCCACCGGGTCCGCCCCGCCACGCAATGCTCGCGTCCAGAGCCGCGCGGCAGCAGCCAGGCCGGACGCCCGATCCGCGACCAGATCAGCCCCATCACCACCGATGTGGCCAGCGAACCGGTGAACCGCGCCCCCACCATCCCGGGCTCGCCGGGAAACGCCACCGCCGTCGCGATCAACACCACCGGATTGATCGCGGGTGCCGACAGCATGAACGCCAATGCGACCGAGCCCGGTGCACCCTGATCGGCCAGCCGCCGCGCCACCGGCACGACACCGCACTCACATCCGGGCAGCGCCATCCCGGCCAGTCCGGCCATACCGATCGCCGCTGGCTCATTGCGCGGCAATACCTTTCGCAGCACCGCGGGTGATACGAAGGCCGCGATGCCCCCGCTCACCAAAACCCCGAGCGCGAGAAATGGCACCGCTTGCACGAAGACACCCGCGAAGATGGTCACCGCGGTCTGCAGTCGTGCCGAAGCCCCCACCGCCCGCACGAGCGGGGCCTGTAGCACCAGTCCGAGGATGATCAGCGCGGCGAGCATGTACGTCGAGGACACCCGTGTCCGTACCGAATTCACAGCGTTCTGTGCGAGCACGTCCCTCATCCTGCCTGGTTCGATCGACAAATCCTGGCTATCCGAGCTCACCCCGCGTTGCGCCGCCCACCGCCGGTATGTCGCGACGCAATAGGCGGCATGCGCATTCCGCTCTGCTGCCAGCGCGTGCGCCCCGACGGGAATCGGAGAACCGCACGACGCATCCGTGCTCGGCACACCAGGCGCCTTTTCCCTGTGGCAGAGCCGGAGCCGATCGCGCTCGGCTATCCGAACCAGCGGATTCGCGCGGTCGCCGCGAAACCCGCGGCGACAGTGAGCTTTCCACTCGGTTCGCGGCGGCAGGATGCGATGGCGATATGGCAGGGGCGCGGAATATCGGACGGAATTCGGACGCCGCCGTCGATTTCATAGCGCATATTCGTGACCTTCCAGGAGCGTGCCCGAGGGTCGTCCGGTGTGGTCGGTGGCTGGTCGGGACGCACTACGGCCATGACCTCGGTGACGCCGACGGGCCAGGTAAAGATCAACAGGCCCGCCTGTTCGGTGAGCCCGCTGACGGCGGGGATGCCGCTCGGCGCCGGGTCGTCCTGCGGCGATTGTTCTGGTCCGTCTTGCGGTTTCACGGCTGGGCCGGTGTCGGATCGGGTGATCTCGGAGTATCGGCCCGCAACGGCGGCGGCCACCGCGTACACCGGTTGCCCTACAGCGGGCGCACCACCGTCCTCGAGTTCGGTCGCCTGGGTGCGCCCGACGACCCGCCACGAACCGTCCGGCTGCAGCCGGGTCACGCGGTAGGCGACATTATTCGTCGACGATGGCGACCACGCGACGAGTACCGATCCATTCGCCAGCCGGGTGGCCTCGACCCGCGGTGGCGCCTCGACCGGCGTTTCCGCGAGCGCAGCGACCGCACCGGCATGATCGGCGCACACCGCCACCGCCGCGAGCAGCCCGGCCATTCTGGCATCGGCCGGTCCGGCCTGTGCCGCAGCGACGAGCCGATCCGCTTCGGCGATGGCCTGCCCGGCTTGGGCGAGCAACTGGTCGATGCTCGGCACCTGGTTCGGCGGAAGCAGATCGGATGCGGTGCGCCGCAACTGCTCCAGGTGCACAAGCGCCTCGGCATACCGCCTGCCCGCACAGGCGGTCGTCGCGCTGCGCCAGCGCCCCTCCGCCTCGGCCAATACCCGGTCCACCTCGTCGGATACCGAACGAATCGGGGTGCGGCCCGTCCCATCGGAGCCGACAAGTCGGCGCGCCTGCTCGACATGCCGCGCAGCCTCCCGCGGGCGACCACCGCGCAGCGCCGCCCGCGCGGCCTTCAGCGGTGCTTCCCAGGGTCTCGGCGCCGGTGGGGGCGGTATCGGCGCTGCACCCGAAGGGGATACGGTCGGCCCTGCCGGTAGCAAATTGTCTACTCGCGCACCGAGTTCCGTGGCGATATCGGTGAGAACCCGGGTCGCATCGGCCCGATCCAACCCCAACCGCATCGCCTCGTCGAGCAGATACCAGAAATCATCGCCGACAAGTTCATCCTCCACGAGCACGGCCGCCCTGACCTTCGGCCGCAGTTCGTTGGCGACCTCCTCGGCCACCGCGCGAAGATACTCCCGCAGTGTCGCCTCACCTGACTCGAGCACATCGTGGATGTGAATGAGCAACTCGTCCAATACCACTCGGATGCGCCCCGGCGGCAGCTCACGCGACCGTGCCCGCAATGCCTCCGCGCGCAGCCGAATCTCCTGGGACTGACCGGCTTTCGATGGATCGACGCGCAGCAGCGCGAACAGCGTCGGCGTCGGTTCACCGTCGACCAGTCGTTCCCATTCACTGAGCAACTGTCGAATCTGTTGTCTGCGTTGCTCGGTGAGCACACCGACGGGCACCGGCTTGTCTTCGATGACCCGATGTCGGCGCAACCTGGTCGCGACCTCGGCGGCGCTGAGCCCGCCCATCGCGCCGATCTCCTCCAGGCCGGAAATCTTCCCGGCCGGTACCCCGCCGTGTCGCTGCACCAAGCGCGATATCGCCGCGTCGAGTATCTCGTAGCGATCCGCGTCCCGCTGGGCACGCACCTCTCGGACCCGCGCCGTCTCCACGCGACGCACTGCGGAGTCCAGCAGCAGGCGCGACAACGTTGAATGCGCGTCGACCAGCAATCCAACGAGCACCCGATACTTCGGATGATCGCGCTGCCGCTGCCAGAAGCCCCAGACCTCCTCGACCCGCGCGGCGACCTCGGCATCGCTCAGCGACTCCGCTTCTTCCAGTGGAATGTCGTAGAGCTCGAACGGATCCGACTCCTCGATCCCGCCGCGGCGCTCGACCTCGGCGAGCACTCGCTTGCGGTAGTCGTTCGGGCTGAACGGCTGCATGGCCGCAGCTCAGCTATCGCGACGGCGGGTGCGCTGGACCTGATCCAGTTCGCGTGCCACATCCGCTTGGGACAGGGTCGCGCCGGTCTGCGCGGTCAGCGTCAGCGGGATATCGGCGTCGACGTGATGGCAGGTGACGTGCAGGACGCCGTCGAACCCCATCTCGAAGGTCACCCGCACCTCGCTGCCCTCGGGATAGCCGGCGGGAATGCCGCGAATGCGGCCCTCCACCAGCACCTTCGTATCCTCTGGCCGCAGCGATGCCGCTTGGCCCTGCTGTTCGACGATGGTCAGCGCGATCTCGTCCTGGTCCGCGCGCACGGTGCCGAACGAACGGCGCACCTTCACCGGCAGGGTCGCGTTGCGCTGCACCAGCCAGGTCGCCGCCAGCCCGTACTGATAGTCGAGCGCGAGCACGCCGAAGCCCCGCGAAACGACGGTATCGACCTGGATCTCGAGCATCCGGCGCACCGTACCGACCGGCTGGCCGAAGGATGCGGCGACGCGTGCGATCGACTGGTCCAGATCGGCGGGTGCGGCATCGTGGATATCGGCGCCGTCGCGCAGTCGGCCGCGCGTGGTGAGATCGGCGAGGATCAGGCGTTCCATCTCGAGCTTTTCGCCATAAAGCGCCGCACCGCGCGCCACCGAAAGGTCGGGGTCGCGCAGTTCGCCCGCGAGGCCGAGTTCCCTGTGCAGTTCGCGCGCCACCATCGGCATGCGTGACGAGCCGCCGACCAGAAGTAATCGGTCGACGGATGCGACGCCGCGCTTACTCGCCGCGGCCAGGCAGTCGCGGCTGAGGTCGATGGTGCGGCGCATCAGCGACGACGTCATCGCATCGACTTCATCGCGCGTCAATGGAATCACGGCTCGGGCGCCATCGTGCACGATGACCACATCGGTGCGGTCGGCGTCGGTCAGCTCGAGTTTGGCCCGCTCGGCGGCGAGCACCAGCATCTGCGAGCCCGCCGAATCGTCCAGTGGGTCTTCGGCATCCGGATTCGCTTCGCAGAACTTCTGCGACAGGTACAGTGCGATGCGCTCGTCCCAATCCGCACCGCCGAGTTGGTGATCACCCTCGACTGCGAGCACCGAAATGCGACGGTCGGCCAACTCGATGACGGTGGCGTCGAATGTACCGCCGCCCAGGTCGTAGACCAGTACTGTCTCGCGCGCCCCTTGCTTCCCGACGTCGGTATCGGATTCGCGGTACTCCCCGGGCCCCACGTCGGCCCGCCCGTCGCCCGCCGCCACCCGCAACGGGCGGCCTGCGGCCGACTGTGCTTGCCCATGCGCTACCGCCTCCGGACCCGTCGCTGGCACCGCATGGCTGCCGTCGAGTCTGCCGAAACCGTACGAGAGCGCGGCGGCGATCGGTTCGGACAGCACACCGGCGACATCGAAGCCCGCATAGGTGCCCGCCTGGATGGTCGCGCGCCGCTCCTCGTCACCGAAATAGGCGGGAACCGTGATGACCACACGTTTCACCGGCTCGCCGCCACCGAATTCCGCATCCGAGGCAAGGCTTTTCAAGATGAGCGCCGAAACCGCGGGTGCCGACCAGGTCTGCCCATGCGCGGCAAAACGCCAATCGGTATCGCCCATCCGCCGTTTCACCAGCGCGCACACATGCTCCGGATCGAGGCGGGCCTGCCGCCGCGCACCCTCGCCGACCAGATGGTCGAATGCGGAGGCGAACAGGACAACCGACGGCACGGTCGCCGCACCGTTCAATCCGATCATTACTTCAGGTCGACCGTCGGCGTCGATCCGCGCGATTGCCGAGTTCGTTGTGCCCAGGTCGATCCCGTAGACCCCCATGAGACGCGATGGTAGCAGCCGAATCCGACACCCGACCGTCGGTCGATCCGCGAATCCGGCTGACGCCCAATCCAATCGGCTCGAGCTCGGGTTATGGTGCGATCATGACCGAATCAGCGGCCCAGCGGACCGATGCTTCCGCGCAGTCCGAAGCTCGCTCGGCCGAGCTGGTGCCCGACGGCGCGGCGCACACCATGGCGCACTTGGTCGAATCCCAAGCACGGCTCGGTGAACGAATCGAAGACCTGGGCCGCGTGATCGCCCGCCAAGCCGCGACCATCGAACGCCTCACCGATGCGGCAAGGGCGCGCGCCGAACAGGGCCGCGCCGGTGCCGATCTCCCCCTCATCGTCGAACTTTTCGCCCTGCACAGCGATGCCGCGGCCTGTGCGACGACGGCCGAATCGGTCCGTGAGCGAGACGCTTTCGCGGCCATCACCAGCCGGATCGAACGACTCATCATCGGCCGGGGCGGCGGTCTGGTCACGCCCCGCGCGGACGACGCCTTCGACGCACTCACCATGGAGGCCGCGGACACCACAAAGACCGATGATCCGGAGTTGGACCGCACCGTGGATTCGGTCATTCGGACGGGCCTGATCGTCGCCGGTCGATCCGTCCGTCCAGCGGGTGTGGTGGTCCGCCGCTACCGGGCTCCGGCGTCCGCGCCCTAGGGCTCGAGCGTCTGTCGCCCGCTGCCTCCGGCGTCGAGCATCGGGTGGATATCGCAGGTACAGGTTTCAATGGTGGGACAGGTGCACCGCAGGCCCCATTCGACGATCGTTCGGGCCTGGGTGAGCGCGGCGATGCGGGCATCGATATCGGCCAGTTTCGCCGCGGCCAATGCCCGCGTTGCCGGCCGGCCCGGTGTTTCATCGGCCAGCAGCACCTTGATCTCATCGAGGGTGAATCCGGATATCTTGCACAGATCGATCGCCTTGAGCCTGGTCAGCACCGATTCGTCGTACATGCGCCGACCGCCGAGCCGGGTCGGCGGCCGGAGCAGACCCAACTCTTCGTAGTAGCGCAGCGTGGTGGCCGCGGTACCGGAACGCCGAGCGATCTCACCGATGGGCAGCTGTGATCTCACGGTATCGATCCTGCGGCGAGTACGCACTTGACTTCAAGTCGACTCTAAGTCGTTGAATTCCGGCATGACAGCTCATACCTCCTCGGACCCCACATCGGCACTCGATTCGCTGACCGGCGCGCGCTATGCGTTGTTGCGCAGCTACCGCCGCGACGGCACCGCGGTCGATACGCCGATCTGGTTTCGGATCGATGGCGACGCCCTGACCTTCCGAACCAAATTCGGTCCCAAGACTCGTCGATTGGCCGCCAGCCCACAGGTCGAACTGCGCCCCTGCGACTACCGCGGCCGGGTCGCCGACGGCGCCCGCGCCGTCACCGGGCGAGCCACGATTCTCGACGGCCAGACCGCTGAAGCCGCGAATCGTGCGCTGCACCAGCGGTACGGCTGGCAGTGGAATATCGTCCCGCTCATCAAAGTGCCCGGTGTGGTCAATGTCCATCGCGAACTCGGCCTACGGGAAAAGCTCCGCAGAGCCAGGTCGAAGACGCTGTGGCCGGACAGCGCCATGGTGCGGGTCGACCTGGACCGCATCCCGTAGCCGAACCGAGCGGCGACTGTTCACTCCCCAACGACGCATTCGATCCCACGAACAATCCACGTTCGCAGTGGCGGCCAGCACCACCCCGGCGTCATCGAACCGACGCGCGGCCGACCGCGTCAGATGACCTGACGTGGAATCTCGGTGCCGACTCTGGCCCAGCGACCGGATTCGGCGCGCCAGACGACCGCGATCAGACGCAGCACCATGAATGCGACCAACCCGGTCCAGATTCCGGCGATGCCCCAATCGAAGATCAGGGCAAGCCAGATGGCGGGCAGGAATCCGAACAGGGCGGCTCCGAGGGTGGTGTTGCGGAGATAGGCGGCGTCGCCCGCGCCGAGCAGGACGCCATCGAGGGCGAAGACAATGCCCGCGATCGGGATAATGGCGACGAAGAACCACCAGGCGATATGGGTGCGGTCCAGAACGGCGGGGTCGTCGGTGAACAGCTTCGGGATCACGCTGGCGCCCGCCGCGAAAACCACCGCCAGCACCAGCGCGAATGCGCCCGACCAGCGGGTAATGCGCCGCGCCAGTCCGCGCGCGCCGGATGCGTCGCCCGCGCCGAGCGCCGCGCCGACCAGGGTTTGGGCGGCGTTTGTTCCTAGTAAGTCAGCAAGTATTGCAAGTCAGAAAGCGTGCATTGATTTGCTGAAGGAAATAATCGTTCGTAAGTCGGGTTCTAGGGTATA
>NZ_JBEXLC010000145.1:0-22610 GCF_040609795.1 Nocardia sp. NPDC004604 | reverse complement strand
CCTCGGGGTGTGATCGAGAAGCGCTACCCGAGCTGGTGATCGCTCAGTGCCAGGCTGGAGTGATCGGTTCTCCTGAAGCTGCACCACCTGGTCGACGATAAGATCCACGCCCGTTCGACCGGTCCGTACTCGATGATCACCCAGCAGCCGCTCGGTGGTAAGGCGCAGTTCGGTGGTCAGCGCTTCGGTGAAATGGAGTGCTGGGCCATGCAGGCCTACGGCGCTGCCTACACGCTGCAGGAACTGCTCACCATCAAATCCGACGACATCGCTGGCCGCGTCAAGGTGTACGAGGCGATCGTCAAGGGCGAGAACATTCCGGAGCCGGGCATCCCGGAATCGTTCAAGGTGCTCCTCAAGGAACTCCAGTCACTGTGCCTCAATGTCGAGGTGCTCTCCGCCGAAGGCGCCGCGATCGAAATGCGCGACGCCGAGGACGATGAGATCGATCGGGCGGCCGCAAACCTGGGAATCAACCTGTCCCGCACCGAATCCGCCACCGTGGACGATCTATAGCTGTGACATCACCTCGGCCGCAATGAGTTCCAGGTGGGCCAGGTCGTCGAGGTCGAGGATCTGGAGGTAGATGCGGGAGGCGCCGATCTCGGCGTAGCGGGCGATCTTGTCGACCACCTCGGCAGGGGAGCCCGCGAGCCCATTGGTCTTCAGTTCATCGACCTCACGGCCGATGGCGTCGGCGCGGCGGGCCACCTCGGCGTCGGAGGCGCCGACACACGCCACCAGGGCATTGGAATAGACCAGATCGTCGGCGCGGCGGCCGCGGGCCGCGACGGCGGCGCGGACGCGGTCGAATTGGCGGGCGCTGTCCTCGATGGAGCCGAAGGGCATATTGAATTCGGTCGCGTAGGTGGCCGCCAGGCGCGGGGTTCGGGTGGCGCCGTACCCGCCGATCAGGATCGGCACCGAATCCTGCACCGGCTTGGGCAGCGCGGGGGAGTCGGTGAGCTGGTAGTGCTGTCCGTCGAAGGTGAATTTGTCGCCGACCTTGCTCGCCCACAGTCCGGTGATGATCGCGAGCTGTTCTTCGAACCTGGTGAATTTGTCCTGCGGGAACGGGATGCCATAGGCGGTGTGTTCATCGCCGAACCAGCCGCTGCCGAGGCCGAGTTCGACTCGGCCGCCGGACATTTGATCGACCTGGGCGACCTGGATGGCCAGCGGTCCGGGCAGCCGGAAGGTGGCGGCGGTGACCAGGGTACCGAGCCGGATGCGCTTGGTCTCCCTGGCCAGTCCGGCCAGTGTGATCCAGGCGTCGGTCGGGCCGGGCAGGCCGTCGGCGCCGCCCATGGCCAGATAGTGGTCGGAGCGGAAGAACGCGTCGAATCCCAGATCCTCGGTGGCCTTGGCGACGGTGAGCAACGTGTCATAACTGGCACCCTGCTGTGGTTCGGTGAAGATGCGTAGCTCCATGCCTACCATGGTGCCCGAAATTGATCTTGTAGATGGTCCGTGCGTGCGCCACCTATCATTGGCCCGTGGTTGGCGCGGTCGAATCGGAATCCGAGCTACGGAAGGCATCGCCGAGGACGGTATTCGCCCAGCGCCTGATGAGCCTGTTCGAGGCCGCGGGTAATCCGAAGCTGCGGCAGGTGGCCAGCGCGGCCGAGGCGCGGATGAAGGCTTCCCGCGGACCCGTCAAGGGGAGTGCGGCATCGCTGCAGCGGATCAGTGACTGGCGCTCGGGCCGCAATGTGCCCGCGCAATTCGAGACGCTGCTGCCGGTTCTGCTGACGCTCATCGATCTGAGCAAGACGTCGGCCACGCCGGTGGACCGTGTGCTGGTGGATCTGCCGCAGTGGCGGCGGCTGTGGCATGCGGCCGTCACCTGGAAGCCGGAGACCGATCCGGCCAGTGCGGTCTGCCCCTATCGGGGCCTGACCGCCTATCAATCCGATGACGCCGCATGGTTTTTCGGCCGCGGCCGGGCCACCACCGAATTCACCGAGTTGATGCTGAGCACGCTCGATGCGGCGACCGGGGGCGGCATTGTCGCCCTCGTCGGCGCATCGGGCGCGGGCAAATCCTCGTTGCTGCACGCGGGCTTGATCCCGACCGTCCGCAAGATCGAAAAGGATTGGCAGATCACGACTCTCACCCCCGGTGCGCGACCACGGGCCGCGCTGGCCGAGGCGGTGGGGGATGCCTGGGCGACCGGCAAATACGGTGTGCTGATCGTGGACCAGTTCGAGGAGCTGTTTACCGCCTGCCAGGACGAGCAGGAACGCGAGGATTTCCTGACCGAGCTGGCAGCACTGGCCGGGCCGCATGAAAAGCGGTGGGCAACAGTAGTTTTGGCTATCCGAGCCGATTTCTACGCACCGTGCCTCGACTACCCGATCCTCGAGGACGTGCTGAACAATCGCGGCTACGTACTCGGTCCGATGCGCCTGAGCGAACTGTCCGAGGCCATTACCGGCCCGGCCGCCGCGGCGGGCCTCGAACTCGAACCCGGATCGGTCGAGTTGGTGGTCACCGAACTGTGCGGTCTCGGCGATCATCAGCACCGGCGCAGCTACGATCCCGGCGCGCTGCCGCTGCTCTCCCATGTCATGGCGGCGACCTGGGAACATCGGGAACGACTTCGCCTGACCGTGGCCGGATACCGCAAGGCGGGCGGCGTCACGGGTTCGGTCGCCGCGACCGCCGAACAGGCCTGGGCCGGACTCACTGTCGCCCAGCAGATCGAGGCGAAGTCGCTGCTGCTGAGCCTGGTCAGCGTCGGACCCGATGGCCACGACACCAGGCGTCGCGCAGCCCGCGCCGAATTGCTCACCCGGGCAGTGGATTCCGAGGCGGCCGATGCGGTCCTGGAGACGCTGGTCCGCGCCAGGCTGGTCACCTCCGATGCCGACAGCGTCTACTTCACCCACGAAATCGTGCTGCGGGCCTGGCCCCGCCTGCGGGCCTGGATCGAGGAGGACCGCGTCGGCTATCTGGTGCGCCAACGGCTGGAAGCCGATGCGGCGGACTGGGTCTCCTCGGCCAGCGATCCGGCGCTGCTGTATCGCGGCACCCGGCTGGCGACGGCGCAGGAAGCCGCGGACCGGCATCCGGCCACCGAGACCGTAGCCGAATTCCTCACCGCCGCACAGATTTCCCGCACTACATCGCGACGCTGGGCCGCCGCGACCCGCATGGTGCTCGCACTGCTCGGCGTCGGCGTGCTCGTGTTGGGCATCGCCGCGTACGGCCAAGTCAGATTGAAGGACGAACAGCAGGATAATGCCCTGCTGTCGGCGCTGCTCACCGAGTCGGAGAGTCTGCGTAGTACCGACCCGACCTTGTCGGCCCAACTGGACCTGGTCGCCCATCGCCTCAAACCCGATGACCCGGAGGTGAATTCGCGGCTGCTGAGCACGCAGAACCTGCCGCTGGCGACGCCGCTGACCGGCCACGCGGGCGCGGTCAACCAAGTCGCGTACCAGCCGGGCGGCGCACTGCTGGCCTCCGCGGGCGAGGACGGCACCGTCCGGCTCTGGGATCTCGCCGACCGCGCGCATCCACAGCCGATGGGTACGCCGCTGAACTGCGATGGCGCGGCGATCTCGGTGACCTTCAGCCCGGACGGAAAACTCCTGGCAGCGGCCTGCGGCTACGCATTGCAGCTCTGGAGTGTCCAAGACTCGCGGCATCCGGTCCTGGTGGCGCGCCCGACCGGCGGCGGGGTGACCCAGGTGGTCTTCGGCCCCAGCGGACAGATCCTGGCGGCGGCCGACAACAATCGCGCCGTCACGCTGTGGAATCTGCAGAATCCGGCAGCGCCGATGAGAATCGGTGCGCCACTGCTGATTCCACAGCAGATCCGATCGATGGCATTCCACCCCAGGGGATCCTGGCTCGCCGTCGCCTACGACGACGCGATCCAACTGCTGACCGTCGACGGCGCCCCGAAACCGCTCGGCGCGCCGATTTCGATACCGGCGCGGCCGGTGCGAGCGGTGGCGGTCGGCCCCGATGGTGTCACCCTGGCGGTCGGCAGCGGTGGCGACTCGGCGTGGTCGGAGAACCGCGGTGATGCGACTGTCGGACTGTGGGATCTCGCCGATCCGCTCCGGCCGGTCCTTCGCACTTCGTTGCTCGCGGCGACCAAATCGACGGTGCGATCGCTGGCATTCAGTCCGGACGGGGACACCCTGGCGACCGGCAATCGCACCGGCGTGACGGTCTGGAATATCGCCGACCGCGCCGCCGCGACGCCGCTGGGTGAACCGCTGCTGGCATCGTCGTCGCCATGCCCCGAGGTCAGTACCATGGTGGTCTGTCAGGACGCGCAGAACTCGCTGGCCTTCGGTCCGGACGGGCATACCGTCGCGGCTGCCGGAGCGCTCGGCGTGGTCCGGCTCTGGTCGCTGGCACCAGCCGTCCTCGGCGGACGGTTCGGGTGGTTGCCGGTGCCGCCCGCGTTCAGCGCCGAGGGCACCATGGTGACCGGCGCGATCAATGGCCAGACCGAGCTGTGGGATGTGCGTGACCGCGCGACCCTGCGCAAACTGGCCGATCTCGGGCCCGGCCCCACCGAGCTGTACGCGGCCGGCGCCTCGCTGAGCCGCGACGGGCGCACGGTGGCCTCGACTGTCGGGACGCCGCCTCGGGTCCTGCTGCACGATGTCAGCGATGCCGCCCACGCGCGGACGATAGCGGAGCTGCCCGGCGTCTTCGCCGCGATGTTCAGTCCGGGCGGTCGCTATCTGTGGACCATCGCGGCCGATGCCGCCTTTTCGTTCCAGGTGTGGGATCTGGTCGACCCCGCGCATCCGGTCCCGCTCGGTAACCGGATGCCGCTGTCCACCGGAGGGTGGGGCGCGTTCGCCATGTATGGTGCGCGGGACGAGCTGATGGCGACGATGGCCTCGGATCGCACGGTTTCCGGCCAGATCGGGTATGTGATCCGGCTCTGGGATCTGTCGAATCCGGCCGAACCGCGCGTGGTCAGCGAGCTTCCGAGCGAATCGGCCAAACCGTTCGGCTGGATCGGCATGACACCCGACGGTAAGACCCTGGTCAGTCTCGCCGCCGACACCCTGCAGGTCTGGGATATCACCGAGCCCGCCAGGGTACGCAAACTCGGCGAGCCCATCGCCACACACGGTTTGAACGTGCTCTCGGTCGACTTCAGCCCGGACAGCGCGACGATGGCGACCTCGAGTGCGGATTCCACGGTGCGCCTGTGGGATTTCAGCGACCGCGGACATCCGAAACCGCTCGGCCACTCCATCACCGTGCCGAGCACCACGACGTGGCAGTTGGCCTTCGATCCGGCGGGCCGCTATCTGGTCGGCACCGGCAACGGGGTGATGAGCATGTGGGATCTGGATCCGCAGCGCGCGATCGCGCGCATCTGCGATGTCGGCCGCGCGGTGCTGACCCGCGAGGTGTGGCAGGCGCATATGCCGCGGATGGCCTACCGACCGCCCTGCTGATCAGCGTGCACAGAAGGTTCGCACGGCGGCGCCGCCGAGCATTTCGTCGCGTGTGTCGTCGGCGCCGGATCCTCGGCGCGCGCGGTGCCGGGCATTGCCAAAACGATGAGCCCAGCGGCGACCAGCGCCCTGACCGAAGTCGTCACCGAATTCCCCTCCCGCGCCATCCCGGCCTGTTCCGAGACATCAAGTTACCGCAACCGGGCTGGTCCGACATTCCGGCGTTCCGGTCCGGAATTCCTGTGTGAGCCCGTGAACTGCGCGTATACGGCACTCGGCGGGCCGATCGGTAGCTGCGTGCCCGGCCCGCCGCATAGCGTTCGGTTGTCGGCTTGCTCCGGCGAACCATCCGGAAATCGAGGTCCGGAATGACGTGCGGGAATGGGAATCATGTCGGCCGGGCCATGTGGAGGGGAGTTCGGCGGACAGACTCCTGTTCCCGCCGCACGCCCCGGATCGCCACCAATCACACCGAAGGGGATTCTTTGAGCACGCCCGGCACCGCTTACCTCATCATCCCGTCCGGTCGATATCGGCTCGCGGGCATGGGATCCCGGCTGGGCGCGCGGCTCATCGACACCGTCATCGTCGGCATTCCGATCGGTATCGTCGCCGCGGTCGTCATTGTGAGCGCGGACTCATCGAGGGAGTTCGCCACCGAAACCGAAGCCGGAATCGGCGTCGGCACCGCACTGCTCGTCGTGCTGCTCGGCTTGGTCGCCAGCGTTGCCTACGAGGTCGGCCTGACCGCGACCCAGGGCGCGACCTTCGGCAAGAAGGTGCTCGGCATCCGTGTCGTGCGTGCCGATACCGCGGCCGCGCCGGGGGAGGGCATCGGCGCTGTGGCCGCATGCACCCGCTGGGCCGCCCTCGTCCTGCCGAGTGTGGTCTGCGGCGTCTGGGGCGTGCTGTGTGCGTTGTCGCCCTACTTCGACAAGCTCGCCCGTCAGGGCTGGCACGATAGGGCCGCGAAAACCTTTGTCCTGGTGGCGTCCTAGTGAGCCGGGAGCTTGCTCCCTACCGCTAGGGTCGAAAGCCCGAGGAGTCGTCGGCGCGTGCCCGGCCGAATGAGTGCGGAGGTCCAATGAGGATGACGGGCGGTGGCCGGATGACGGGTGGGCCCGAACGGTCGGCAGCGCCGGTCATCGTCGTGATGGGTGTCTCCGGATGCGGAAAGTCCACGGTGGGTGTGCTGTTGGCCGACACGCTGCACATCGAATACGCCGAGGGGGACGACTTCCATCCGGCCGCCAATATCGCGAAGATGACGGCTGGGGTGCCGTTGACGGATTCCGATCGCGCGCCGTGGCTCGATATCGTGGCGGCCTGGCTGGGGGAGCGGCAGGAGCGCGGCGGCGTGGTCAGCTGCTCGGCGCTCGCGCGGAGTTACCGCGATCGGCTGCGTGCGGCGGCGCCGGGGGCGTTCTTCGTCCATCTGGCCGCATCGCGTGCGGAACTGGCCCGGCGAATGGCTGAGCGCCGAGGCCATTTCATGCCATCGACGCTGCTCGATTCGCAGCTCGCGGCATTGCAGCCATTGGCTTGCGACGAGCTCGGTGTCACCGTCGATGCGACGAAGGATCCCGCCGAACTGGTCCGCGAAGCGGTCACGGTATGGGAGTCGAACTAGCTCAGGTCCGGTCGGAGTGCGTGCGGCTGCGCCCGAGGCGTGTTGCGGCCAGCCAGGCGATACCGATGATGATCAGCGGAATGATCAGCAGCAGTGGAACCGTCGCCGCACCCGCGATCGGATGCAGCCAGCCTGCGACGGAGTCGCATACGGCGTCGATCAGCGCACGAGCCAACTCCGCCACTGGAGAGTGCTCGTCCGGCCCGGTGCTGGCATGGTCCGGCCATCGATTCACGGCCAACACCCTACGACATCGGATCGGCGTATCCAGCATTTCCGCAGGAGAACACTCAGCAACTTCTCAGCGCCGATCTGCAATCGTGTTGGAATGACGAATCGCCACGCCCCGCCGCTCCCCGTTCCGGTCTGGGGTATCGCAGTGCTGGCCGCGGTGGTCGTCGGCATCACCGTCAGTGTCCTCGGCCACGACGGTGTCACCGTGATCGACCGGCCGGGAACCGATTGGATCGTCGAGCACCGTGCCGCGGTGGTGACGCCGGTCGCGATCGGGATCAGCGATCTGGGCGGCACGCTGCCGATGTCGGCGTTGGCGATGGTGCTGTGTCTCGGGCTGGCCTGGCGTCGGCGGTGGGCGGAGGCGGTGCTGGTCGGTGTCGCCACCGGGGGCGCCGGAGTGCTCGTCGTGGTCGGCAAGCACCTGATCGGCCGCAGCCGCCCGCCCGCGGCCGACCATCTCGTCACCGAGACCAATCAGGCCTTTCCGTCCGGACACAGTCTCGGCTCGATCGTGGTGATCGGAGTCCTTGTCGCGGTGGTACTTTCGCGACCGCATCGCCCGGCCACCCGCTGGATCACGGTCGCTGTCGCCGCGGTGTTCGTTGGGGCCGTTGGCCTTTCCCGATGGTATCTGGGCGTGCACTGGCCCACCGATATTCTCGGCGGCTGGGGTATGGGCGCGCTGTGGCTCGCGCTCTGCCTTGCGGCGTACCAGATCTATCGGCCCGATAAGGCCGGTGCCGTGCAGGTGGCGTCGGAGACATTGGGGATACACACGCCCGCGGCCTCGGACAGCAGCAGCGCACCGCCGACCAGCGCGGCGACGGCGACCGCGCCGAAGACGAACACCCAGAGCAATCCGGGGAGATGAGTGAGCCGGGCGAGCTGATCGGCATCGGAATCCGCGCCCTGCGGCATATTCCAGCGCCGAACCCGGCCACGTTGCAGTTCGATGACCGGCCGGGTGCCCGCGAGCAGCAGGAACCACGCGCCGAGGTAGGCGAAACCTGCTTGCACCGTATCGGTTCCGAACCAGGACACGGCGAAGACGATGGCGCCCAAGCCGAATACCGTCAGTAGTCCGTAGACGTTGCGCACCTTGATCAGCACGGCGGCGAGCAGGGCGATCGCGGTCCACAGCATCAGCGTGATGCGGTTGGCGCCCAGTAGCGCGGCGAAGCCGAGACCGAGCAGCGGTGGCGATGGGTAGCCCGCCATCGCGGTGAGAATCATGCCGAGGCCGTAGGGTTTTCCGCTCGATACGGTCAGGCCGGAGGTGTCGGAATGCAGGGTGATGCTGTTGAGTCGGCGACCGGTCAGCAGCGCGGTGAGCGCGTGACCACCCTCGTGCGCGATGGTGACCACATTGCGGGTGACCCGCCACAGCGGGCTGTATCCGACGAGAATCAACGCCGCCGCCGCTGTCGCGAGAACCAACCACCACGGTGGTGCTGCCTGGGTTGTGGTGAGCCGGTCCGCGATGGAGGCGCCGTGCTCGACGAATTCCGCTGTTTGCACCGCCGCACCTTATCCGGCGACGGTGAGCTTCGCTGCTCGGTCGTGAGCGGATCAGGCGGTGACGGCCTCGCCGCGGCTCGCCGATAGTCGGGCGGCGTCGAGCAGTCGCAGGGTGGTGATGGCATCGCGCGGGTCGACCGGAACGGGTGTGCCGTCGAGGATCGCGGCGGCCATGCCGGAGTAGAACGCGGGGTAGTCGCCCGCGAGCGTCGCGACGGGTTCGACGGCCGGTTCGGCGCCGAGCACGCCCCATCGTTCGGGTTCGACGGTGCCCCAGGGGCGGTCACTGTCATCGGGTCGGCGGCCCGAACGCAGCGCCTCCTCCTGGGGGTCCAATCCATAAGTGACGTAACCGGATTCGGAACCGAGTACCCGAAAACGAGGCCCCAACTGCGGTGTAACCGCGCTCATCCATAAGTGTGACCGCACGCCCGAAGTGTGGGTGAGTGCGACGAAGGCGTCGTCATCGGTCTGGATGCCGGGCCGGCGCCGATCCAATTCGCCGTATACCGAGCGCACCGGACCGAAGAGCGTCACCGCCTGGTCGATGAGATGGCTGCCGAGATCGAACAGCAGACCGGCGCCCTCGTCGGCGGAACCGACCTCGCGCCAGCCGCCCTTCGGCACCGGCCGCCACCGCTCGAAGCGGGATTCGAACCGGCGCACATTGCCGAGTCGCCCGTCCGTGATCAGCCGCCGCACCGTCAGGAAATCGCCGTCCCAGCGCCGATTCTGGAATACCGACAACTCGACACCGGCGCGCTCGGCCCGCGCGATCAGATCCTCGCCCTCGGCCACGCTCACCGCGAACGGTTTGTCGACGACCAGCGGCAACCCGGTGTCCAACGCCTGCCGCGCCAGTGGCGCATGCGTCCGATTGGGCGTCGCGATGACCACTAGATCGATATCGGCGATATCGGCGAACAACGCCTCCGCGCTCGGCACCACCCGCACCCCGGGATGTTCGCGCCGCGCCTGCTCGGCCCGTTCCGGCGATCCCGTGACCACCGCCGCCACCCGCATGCGCGGCTGCGCGGCGATCAGCGGCGCATGGAAGACCGATCCGGCCAAACCGTATCCGACGATGGCGACCTGAAGTCTGCTCATCGCTGCGACGCTACCGCCGAACCGCCACGGGGCGCAGTGCGGGCACGATACAGGCGAGATCTCGAAATCGCCAGAGCCGCCTGATCCGGCAGATGCGAACGCCCATCAGCACACCGGGCGGGCGGGCCTAGCGTCCAAAACCTGGCCAACTTGTCTGAGAATGATCCAACGCATTCGTGGATGTACCGAGTCGAGCTTGGTGAATCGAGCGATCTTGCTCGGACGCTAGACCAGCAGGTGGTAGCCGTCGAAGATTGGGACTTCCAACGAGGGGCATGCCAGGCCCGAGGCCAGCAGCACACTGCTTCAGGAATAGTCGTGGTTCGAGTCTTGAACCTGCTCTGAAGGGCACGATTGTGTGTCTGCCCGGCCACAGCCGAATGAAAGCCGAATCCGCGCGAAGGCCTCGGAGGCGAGCATGCTCCGAGGCCTTCGTCGTCACAGGGGGAAGCAGGTGGATACTCAGTTGCCCGAACCGAGCAGCATCCGCGCGATGGTGCCGCCCATGGCCACCTTGTAGGCGCTTCACAGCTCGTCGGTGAGCGGGAGCGGCTGCTGGTGGCGAGTGCGCTCGATCTCGGACTCCGGGGGGTGTTGGCGCACCATTGCGCCAGCTTCCGCAGCGACTTCTTTGTCGCTCAGGTCCGAGGGATGATCGATCACGCTGCAGTGTCTCGAGTATCAGGATCTGATGTGCAGTGTCTGCCTAGTCTGTGTGGGCGAAATTCATGGTTCTCTCCGTTCTTGTGTCGGTCCAACCACTCTCGCTCCGTACCGGGCGAGCAAGGTGAGTACTGCGGTACCCCATTTGAAGAGCACGCCAGCGCGTGCAGACCCAGAGATTCGCTTAAGAATCCGCTCCGCTGCATCGGCTGGCTCTCTCGCGCTGATCTCGGCCATCCCGGAGCGGCGTGGTCGCCGCGGATTGTGCGGTGCGGTGTCGCTGCGCGGCTTCGAAGGCCGATTGGGGTAGCCGGCTACTTCTTCGACCGCTGTTGCCTGCGGCAACACTCGAACTCGACCGGCACTCGTCGGCTACCGCGACTGGGGGGCGATTTCCCCAGGAAGATCGGACAGGAGAAATATCATGCGACGCAACATGATTCGCGCAGTGTTGGCTTCGTTGGTGGCGGCTGGGGCCGTCGCGGCGTTGCCTGGCATCGCATCGGCAGGTGTGGAGATACCGGACCCGATCGGGGGCAGGGAGCGGGTGAAAGTGACCGTCATCTCAACAGAACCCTTGCCGTTGAATTGCGCAGTCTCGGTCAAAGGCGCACCTCCGGTCACGCTCCCGGTCGCGATCGGCGGAAGGCAGAGCGTTGTGATCCCGCAGGTGGCACCGGGGCCCGGGACAGTGCACGTGGTGTGCCCGGGTACCACGGTGGACCGGACCCTTCCGGTGGATGTGGATTTGGCGAATCCCGCGTTGGACGCCATTGATTCGGTGTTCGTTAGCACGGGCAGCAGCGCGTTGGCCACCGACCCGACCTTGCGGTGATCCCACCACGCCATTAAAAGTTGATGTCCGGGCGGGTGACCACAGCCGCACCGTCCGGACACCAGTAGGTTGCCATGTCGCGCCCTTGTATGTGTATCGCGTGGACTGCTCGAACGGTTGCTTCCTGCAGTTCAGCCCTAGTTCGGGGCAGCGATGGATTGGGGTAGCGATTTACTGCAGTTCGGCGGGTGCTGGTTGGGAACGGTGGGGTGTTGTGAGTAATGACGAGCAGTGGCAACGGGCGGTGGATCGGTTGCCGTTTCCGTATGCGGCGGCGTTGCGGTTGCGGGCCGCCGGTGTCAGCGACGAGGTGATCGCGGAAGTCCTCAGCATCGAAGTCGATGCGGTGGGACCGTTGATGCGGATGGCGGAAGCGAAGCTGGCCGCGATCCGAGACGGAGACCGGCGATGACCACGCAGTTGCTCGACTCGATACCGTTGCGGGCCGTCGCTGGCTACTACCCTGGAGGGATGGTGGCCGAATGGCCGCTAGTCGGGCGGGCGGAAGAAATCAACTGGGTGTCGGAGTCCACGACACCCACAAACCTCGGTGTGGTGGTGGTCGGCCCTGCGGGGGTCGGGAAGACCCGGCTGGTCGCCGAGATCCTCGCCCGCGGGCGAGCCTCCGGCCGCGACTGCCGCTGGTTCGTGGCCACCCGATCGGCGCAGTCGGTGCCCTTGGGGGTTTTCGCCGCGATCGCCGAAACCAGCGCGATCGATCCGCTGCGCCGGATCCGGGATGTGGTCGCCACGCTGACCAAGACCACCTCAACCCAACCGGTGCTGCTGGGAATCGATGACGCGCACCTGCTGGACGAGCAGTCCGCACTCGTGCTGAACCAGATAGTGCGCCATCAGCGGGCGAGCGTGCTGATCACGGTGCGCAGCGGCGACACCTCGCCGGACGCGATCCGCGGACTGTGGAAAGACCACCTGCTAGACCGACTGGACCTGCAACCCCTGTCCGAGGAGGAGACCACCGAGTTGGTCACCCGAGTTCTGGGTGGACAGGTCGAATCCTCGGCCGCGGCAGCGCTGTGGCGCTATACGCGCGGGAACGTGCTGCACCTGCGCCACTTGGTCGACGGCGAACGATCCGCAGGTCGGCTTGCTCTGCGGTCGGGGGTGTGGGTGTGGGTGGGCCGCCCGCAGGTGTCAGCACCGTTGGCCGAACTCATCGAAGCCAGCATCGCCCGCCAACCCGCCCCCGTGCTGGGCGTGGTGGACATGCTGTCGGTCGCTGACCCCCTAGAGGTCGACGTACTGGCCTCCCTCACCGACCCAGGCGCCGTTGAGTCCGCCGTGCAGGCCGGGCTGATCAGCCTCGACACCGCAACCATCCCACCGGTGGCGCGGTTGATCCACCCACTGCTCGGGGAAGCCCGTCGAGCCCACACCGTCCCTTCGCGGTTACAGACTTTGCGCGGCAAGGTCGCCACTGCGCTGGAGATCTGTTGTACCGACACTGGTCTCGTTCAGTGTGTGCGTCGCGCGGTGCTGGTGTGCGACTCGGATCTGGCCCCGGATGCCCAGCTGTGCAGGGACGCGGCGGTAGCGGCATTGAAGCTTGCCGACCCTGTTACCGCCGAACGGCTCGCACGCCGAGCTGTCGAGGCCGGTGGGGGCCGCAGCGCGCGCCTGCTGCACGCGGGCACGCTGACGCACTGCGCCCGACTGGATGAAGCCCTTGCGGTGAACATGGCACTGCGACAGAGTGGCTGCTCCGAACGGGACCGCGTTTTTCTCATTCTGAACCGCGTGGGGATATTGACCGGCAAACCGGACTTGTCTACCGCCTCTCGCGAACTGGCCGGGGTCGAAACCGCTGCCGCCGCCTGTGGTTTGCGGCGCCCGTTCGACGCGCTCATGGGATGGGTTGCCAGCTTCAACAATCCCACCTTCGCGGTCGAGGCGGCGACCGCAGCCTTGAACTCGCCGGGCTGGTTCAGCGAGTTCTTCGAACTGTTCGCCCTGGCCGCCCTCGTCAGAGCCAATATGGTCTTGGGCCGTTACGGTGAGATGTCTGCGGCCGCCGACCGGGGTTACGCCCTCGCGCAAGAATCGGTCAACGCGGTCACCTTCTATTTCAACATCGGTATCCATCACCTCGACGGATACCACCGGGGCGGCTACCTCGACGACGCCGCCCAGTTGACCGAACGCCTCCACCAAGCGCCCGGGGACTTCCCTATCGCCTTCGGCTATCGCGCCGTATCCGCGGCCATGATGGCCTTGGCCTGCGGCGACCTGCCCACAGCGTGTGCACGCTCGCGCGAAGCGCTCGCCATCGCCGTTCCTCGAGACTCCGCCTGGGTGCCGCGCACCGCTCACCTGATCTTGGCCACTGCCACCGCCATGAGCGGTGACGCGAGAGCCGCGACGGCGCTGCTCAACGATTTCCAGCCGCGTGGCGTGGAATCCGAGGGCACTCTCCTAATCCAGACGCATGCCCTCGCCTGTGCCTGGGCCAGCGCCGCAGCCGGGGTCACCAGCCACGCCATCACCCTGGCCACTGAGGCCGCCACGATCGCGCACGTCCAGCACAGGCCAACTTATGAAGTCACGGCACGACAAACCGCGACCCAGTTCGGCGACCGCAGCCACGCCGATCGCCTTACCGAACTCACCACTCTCGTGCAAGGCCCTCGTGTCACCGCCGCCGCCCGGCACGCGAGCGCATTACGCGACAACGATCCAGATGGTCTGTGCGAGGCAGCAAGCAAGTACGAAGCGTTCGGCGACCGTATCGCGGCCGCCGACGCCGCGGCCCAAGCAGCTGACCTGTTCCGCCGCAACGGATACCGCGGCGCAGCGCTCACCGCCACCGCGACCGCTCGCCGACTCGCCGCCCAGACCGGCGCCGACACCCCCGCACTACGCGCGAACAGCACTCCCAGCCCGCTCACCGGTCGGCAACGCGAAGTCATCGCCCTCGTCGCGGCAGGATTGACCAACCGGCAGATCGCCGACCGGCTCGTCATGTCTGTGCGCACCGTCGAAGGACACCTCTTCCGCGCCTCCCAGAAAACTGGAATCAACACCCGAGAAGGGCTCGCCGCCGCCCTCGACCCCACACGAGACTGAACCCGACGAATGTCGAATCACGGGACTGGCCACCAGGTGTGTCACCTGTGTGATCGAGCCGAGTCGTGGTGTCGGGAATTGTTCGATTCCTGAACGCCCATCCAATTGGGCCGCCTGGTGTCGATGTTCGAAGTCGTGGTCGGCCATTTCCGGTGTTGGGACGCGCACGGCCGTAGCTGCGTTGCGCGGCACCCGATCTGGAGGGGCGTGGTGGGAGCCACTGCGCGCAACAGCGGTCGGCTGAAGTTCGTGCTGCACCAGCGGTTCTGGGCCAGAGCGGCGTCACGCCGAACGCCGCAAGCCGGTAGCAATCTGAAGCCGCTCCCGATCTGCGTGTCCTCTGCGGAGGATAGAGATTTGGCCCTTGACTTGTTGTTGCAACAGCATTTACTGTTGTCGCAACAACAAGTAATTCGCCGCTGGCGGAGTCAGGGAGTGTTCCGATGTATGTGATTCACGAAGAAGCTGTAATCACCGGAGGGATCGAGGAGATCTGGCGGGCGGCCACCGATGTCGCCAACTGGCCGTCCTGGGATCCGCATGAGGAGAAGGCCCGGATCGACGGGTCGTTCGCGCCGGGGACGACCGGCTGGGTGAAACCCAAAGGCGCGCCAGCCGGTCCGTTCACCATCATCGCGGTCGAGCCGGGACGTTCATGGACCAGTGAGGCCGGAATTCCGTTCGGCAAGATTCGCGGCCATTACACCTATGAACCGCTCGGCGACGGGACGGTGCGGGTAGGGAAGCGGATGGAGGTGCACGGTCCGTTCCGGCCGATCTTCCGATTGATCTGGGAGCGCGGCATCCGCGCCGATATGCATCTGACCATCGCGGCGCTGGAGGTCGAGGCGCGACGACTGGCGGGTGCGACGCAGGAGCCCGAACGTGGCTGAACCGCGGGGCCCGCTGATGAGCCCGGGGTTCTGGCTGCACCACGCCGCGCTGGAGTGGCGCGCCACCGTGGAACGCAACCTCCGCCCACTCGGCCTCACGCTGACGCAGTTCAATTTGCTCGCCTCCGCGGGCTGGCTCGGCAGACAGGGTGCGGAGCTGCCTACACAGCAGCAAGTTGTGGATATGGCGGGCGCGGACCGGATGATGGGGTCTCGGGTCATCCGCGTCCTGGAAGATCGCGCCCTGCTCGTCCGTCGCCCGGATCCCGATGACGCAAGAATCCTGCGCATCGAGGTGACCGCCGATGGGCGCGATCTCGCCCGCCGAGCCATCCGGATCGTCGTCGACACCGACCAACAGGTATTCGGGCCCGATAGTGACGCGCTGCGCGACCAGCTCAAAACGATTGCCGCCCGGCGTGGCGGGAGATGACGCGACATGAAAGCGGAGTGTGAACCTCCGCTTTCGGTTAGCATTACCTGTGTCGAGTTCCCCGTAGTTCTCATCGAAGCAAGGGGCGAGTTCATGACCGAAAGTGATGCTTTATCGCAGTTCGATCCGACAAAAATTGATTTCGAACAGGCATATCGGGCTAAAACGGTCGTCGAAGGCGTGCCGATGGGTCGGGTGCCGTGGGATATCGGCAGACCGCAGCCGCTGCTTGTCGAATTCGAGCATGCGGGCCGCATTGCGGGGCAGGTCCTCGATATCGGCTGCGGGCCGGGGGATAACGCCATCTACCTCGCGAGCCTGGGCTATCAGGTGGTCGGCCTGGATTCCTCGCCCACCGCGATCGACGAGGCCCGCGCCCGCTCCGCGGCTCGCGATGTGGCCGTCATCTTCTCCATCGCCGATGCAACCCGGCTCGACGGCTATGACGCTCGGTTCGACACGGTGATCAGCAGTGCGCTGTTCCATTGCCTCGCGCCCGAACAGCGCCGCGATCATATCGCCGCGCTGCATCGCGTCATGCGCCCCGGCGCTCGGCTCATCCAATTCTGTTTCGTGGACCGGGGACACAGCGAGGCGTACGCACCGCACCAGATCGGTGCGGCCGAACTGCGTACCAGCTTCGCGCCACCGGGCTGGTCGCTGAATACGCTGCGCACCGATCGGATGGTGGCGATCATGCCACCGGAACCAGTGCGAGATATGTTGACCGAGCGCGGAGTTGAGCTCGAGACCGACGAGACGGGCGCACTGTTGCTGCCGTTCTGGGTACTGGAGGCCGAGCGAATCTGATCGGGGGCCGATTACGCGGACCGATCGGATTCGAATGCCCTTCGGTCCGCGAGCAATACGGTGAACGTGAGCACCCACGCCCCGACCGCCACCACCATCAGCAGCTTGCCGAGCGTCTCCAGCGCGGACATATCGACGGCCGTACCGATGGCCAGTGCGGCAACAGCGGTCATGCCGAGCGGGAAGATGGTGGCCCAGCGCCGGATATCGTATTCGGGTCGTGGGCGGATCACCTCGGCGACCATCAGGATCGCATAGCCGAACAGGTTGAGGCCCAATACGATCAGCGCCACCACTCGAAGCATCTGATGCGGGAGGCCGGTCCACTGATGCGCGGCAACGAGTCTGGCGGCGGCCAGCGCCGAGATCGCTAGCGCGCCGGTGGCTACCCATTGATCGCCCGCGCCGATCCACACCTGCTGAATCTCGAAGTGGGCGAACGCTGCGGCATACACCAGCAGCCCCAGCCCGAAGAGCAGCAGACAAGCCCACGCGAGCCAATCGCCGAATTCGGCCTGCGCCAGCGTTCCGGCCAGTACGGCGAGCCCCTGCGTCGAAACGCAGACCAGGAATGCCACGCCGGGCATCCGGCGATTCCAGTGCCGCACCACCGCGAGCAGCAGTCCGGGCCACAGCACCGCCGCCACCGCCAACAGCCCGCACGCCGTAAGCTGCCAGCCCGCCAGCGATAACCGGGTGCCGAGCACCGTCGTCGCCGCGACGGCGGTCAATGCGGGCGGCGTATCGGCCTCGGCCTCCCATTGCTGCCGATGCCACCGCAGCCGCGTGCCGAAGTCGACCGCGAGCAGCACCCAGATCGCCGCCGCGAGCGCGAACACCAGCCACGAGACCGCCTCGAATCCGGTGAGATGCAGCCCCACCGACACGATTCCGGTCGCCATGACGAATGAGCCCGCCACCGGCGGTAGCTCCTGCCACCATCGCTGTGCCACCCGGCTATCACAACTCGAGAGTCGATCTTGGTCAAGCAACTCGGTAGCAAAGCGATTTCGGCGAGGCGGCTGTGCGATTTGCTGCCGGTGGGTTTTGATGGAGCCCGATAGTCGTGCACACCGTCCGAAGATAGGTGGCAGGATCTATGGCTCAACCCGATGCTCTGTTATTTCGGACCGACAAACTCTTTCACCGCGAGCAGTTGTCGCCCCGACCTGCACATCGTGCAGTACGTCGGCGGCCGGGAGGGTGACACCTCTTGCTGCGACCGCTATCCGCGACATTCGCGGCATCTTGCTGCGGATGTATCGGGAAGCCGGGCGGCGCACTGGTGATCCGGTTGCCGCATCGGCCGAGATCTAGGTCGATCCGATGCAGCGCGGAGAATATCAGCAAGCCAGAGGCAAATGCGATCTGGTGCGGGCGAATTGCGGATTGAGTCTCAATTTCGTGGCATTTCTTTAAGTTTCGACGAGAAAGCCCCAGATCCTGAGAACTCGGGATCGGAACTGTGTGGCTGTGACGAAGCACCACAACTGTCACTGATGTTGCTGCGGGGCTGGCAGTCTTCGGTAGGCGAGGCACTGCTTCTGTCATTGGATCGGCGACCTAGTTGTCACCGATCTACGCGCTCAGCGAGCGGTCCGGAGGATGGGCTTGGATGCCGCGGTGGTGCTGGGGCTCACCCCTGTGTGGTCGCACGTCTGCCAGTAGACCGAGTTCGCTGCTCCGGTACAGGTTTCCGACGATGCACGGTGGCGTTGCGGGCGGATTCTCGTGGTCGGCGTCCTGCAGGGCGGTCGGCGAGGCCCGCCGGTGAGCGTGGTGTCAGTCGGCAGCGAAACGCGCGGCATTGTCGGCGGCCCACCGGGCGAAGGTCGTCGCGGGTCGGCCGGTGACGTCCTGGACGCTGGTGATGGGCAGGGCTGTAGGAGGCACGTCGAAACTGGTGAGAACGTTGTCGACGTACCAGGTTGCGGTGTCGCCCATGGCGGGGGTCAGGGCGGTGATGGTGTCCTCGCGCGAGGACCGGTGGAAGGTGATATCGCGGCCAAGTGCATCGGCGAGGTGCCGGACGAGGTCGGTGCGGGTGAGGATCTCCGGCCCCGCTAGTGGGTAGGCGCGGCCGAGATGGGTGTCGGTCAGCAGGGTGGTGGCAGCGACGGCGGCAATGTCGTCCATGGCGATTGGCGCGCTCGCGGCGTCGGGCCGCGGCTCCAGGACGGCGCTGGTCTCGCGGATCTGGTGCGACCAGATTAGGGTGTTCTCCATGAAATCGCCGGGCCACAGATGGGTCCAGGCCAGGCCACTGTCCTCGACAGCCGTGCAGACGCTGCCCCACCAGCTCTCCGGTTCGCCGGACAGGTCGACGACATGCCGCACACCGGCCGCGCGGGCCAGCGCGAGCACCTCGGTGACGCTGTCGGGTGTGGGAGCCAGGTACATCCGCTCCACCCCCGCGAACGCCGCGGGCAGGGTGTCCGGTCGCCGCAAGTAACCTTCGGCCACCTGCACCGCGGAGGGGAGCGAGGCCTTCTGCGCGTTGTTGGTGAGCGCGCGAATATCGGTGGCGCCCAAGGCGAGCAGGTGGTCGACAACCTTGCGGCCGATGTTTGCGGTGGCCCCGGTTACCAGGATGGTCATCTGCGCCCTCTCCGGTGTGGATCGCTGAACCACCCCATCCTGCCAAAGACAATTCGAGCAACCCAGCCGCCGGACGGACGGCGACCACGGCCGGTGACAGAAATCCTGCCGAAGTGACAGATATAGCGCCTCACCACAGTGGCACCGTCGGTCACCCGCGGTCGGCGTTATTGTCGGTGGCCTGTGTCACACTCGCCAACGTTCACACCCCGAAAGTGGCGTGAGCCGACGACGCCCGAGAAGGGCGGTGCCTGCAACACCCATAGTGGTTTTCAGACACGCTGTCAGAGCTGAGTGCCACCGCCGTCCACGGCGAATTCGGCACCGGTGGTGTAGGTGGCGTCGAAGGCGAGGAACAGTGCCGCCTTGGTAACTTCGGACGGGGTTCCCAGGCGCTGCATGGGGATCTGCGCGGCAAGCGCTTTCGCCTGCTCGGCCACCTGCGGGGGCACTGGCTTGTCCAGGATCGCGGTGTCGATGGGGCCGGGGCTGACCGCGTTGACGCGGATCTTTCGTGGGAGCAGTTCCCGGGCCAGGCTGCGGGTCATCGAGCGTAGCGCCGCCTTGCTGGCCGCGTACGCGCTGAGCATCGGCAGGCCGAGCACGTTGACGGCCGAGGTGGTGAGCACTACCCCGCTGCCTTCGGGCAGCAGCGGAGCGAGTTTCTGCACCGTGAAATACGGGCCTTTGGCGTTGATTGTCAGCAGGTGGTCCAACAACTCCTCACTCGTCGCCTCGAACGGTGCGGAGCCGGTGACCCCGGCATTGGCGAACAGGGCGTCGACCGTGCCGAACTCGGCTTTCACCCGGTCGGTCAGGGCCTGGATATCGGACAATGACGCCGCGTCGCTGCGGATCGCGATCACGTTCTCGCCGAGCTGGTCGCGGGCGGCATCCAGCTTGTCCTCGTCACGCCCGGTGATCAGCACGCGTGCCCCTTCGTCCACGAGCGACCGCGCGGTGGCCAGGCCCAAACCGCTACTGCCGCCCGTGATTACGACCTTCTTGTCCGCATACTTGCCCATATCGAATATCCCTCCTGTTTCTGGAATCGGTGTGATGGTTGTCGTCCCGGCGGTTCGGCTCCGACCGGACGGTGGAGGCGGGGTCATAGCGTGATCACGATCTTGCCGTGGACGTGGCGTCCGGCTTGCTGTGTCACGGCGTCGCGGATCTTCTCGATCGGGAAGGTCGCGGCGATCGGCACGGTGATCTTGCCAGCGAGGATCGCGCCGGTGATCCGCGCCATGGCGTCCGGGCCCGCGTCGAAACCGCCGGTCGCGCGCACACCGCCGGGAGGATTGGCGCCCGCGGCGACCGTGGAGATCCGCTCGGGCGGAACACCCAGTGCGAGAGCGGTTTCGGCCGTTTCGGTGCCGAACAGGTCAGTGGCTGCGCTCACGCCGTCGGGAGCCAGTGCGCGTACCCGGTCCGCCAGTCCAGGGCCGTAGGTCACGGGCTCGGCGCCGAATCCACGCAGGAACTCGAAGGTGCCCTGCGAGGCCGTCCCGAGCACTCGGGCGCCGGCGAGCTTCGCGAGCTGCACGGCGAAAACACCCACACCTCCCGCGGCGCCGCCGATCAGCACGGTGTCGCCGGATCGCAGGTCGATCGCCGCCAACGCGGCGGCCGCGGTCATGCCGGCCACCGGAAGCGTGGCCGCCACCTCGTCGCTGATGCTCTCCGGCGTATGCCAGAGCAGCGCCTCGGCTGTCCCGGCATTCGTATCGGCCACTACGAAATCGGCGACGGCCCTACCCAGCGCGCCGCCGTAGACACGGTCGCCCACAGCGAAACCTGTTGCTTCGCTGCCGACTTCGTCCACCACGCCCGCGAAGTCGAAACCGAAGCCGGACGGCACGGTGATGCCGAACTGCGCCGCCGCCTCGGGCTGCGCGGCGATACCCCAGTCCATGGGATTCAGACCGGCGGCCGTGATGCGGATGCGGACCTCGCCCGGTCCGGCATGTGGTTCGGGAACCTCCCGCAGCTCCAGCACCTCGGGACCTCCGAACGTCTCGTAGATGACGGCTCGGCTCATGGGGACCTCCAAAAGGCAGTAACGGGACTTGGTCCCATCACTGTACCCGAGTGACGGGACCAAGTTCCAGTACCATGTCCCCATGGCCCGCTGGCAACCCAACGCATCACAGCGGCTCGTCGGCGCTGCCCTCGAGCTGTTCGAGGAGCGGGGCTACGACAACACGACGGTGATCGAGATCGCGGAGCGCGCCGGGCTCACGAAGAGCACCTTCTTCCGGCACTTCCCGGACAAACGGGAGGTCCTCTTCGGCGGGGGCACGATGACCGGACTACTGGTCGATGGGATCGCTGCGGCGCCGACCGGAGCCGGACCGCTCGAAGCGGTGGCGCACGCCCTGGAGGTGATCGGGCGCGAAGCCTTCACACCCGATCGCCGCGAGTTCAGTGCGCGGCGGCGGGCAGTGCTGGCCGCCAATCCTGAACTGCGAGAACGCGAGGCATTGAAGGAGCTCGGTCTCACCGCGGCGATGGTCGACGCGCTCGAGCGCCGCGGCGTTCCCGGCCTGACCGCGCGCGTGGCAGCCGAACTGGGCGCGCTCGCCTGGAAGCTCACCTACGAGCGCTGGAGCGACACGACCAACGGCGACAACTTCGGTGAACTTGCGCGGCGAACACTCACCGAAGTGCAAGCGGTCAGCGCCTTGTGCTGACCGCAGACAAGCGCAACCGCACTTTCGGGCAGTTGCCGCAGGAGTTAGAAGTTGAGCGGAAGCGCTTGTGGAAGGCGCAGCTCGGCGACGATTAGTTGTTTCAATGGTCTGATGGTGCGGCGCCTGATGGGGGGCACGTAGTCTCGGTAGCGTCTTGCCCCGTCTGGTCGCGAAGTGGCTGCGTGTTGGAAAGATCAGTGGTTGGATCGCCACCCTGGAGAATCGCGTCCATGCTTCCAGGTGCCCAGCCAAATGCCCGCTCGACTTGTTTATGCGTGTGCTCCATCATCCTGTGGTTGCCGGCTTCGAGCCCGCGTATCGTGGCCCTGGCCAGGCCGCATGCATACGCGAGGTCTCGCTCTGACCAACCTCTGGCCTCGCGCGCGCTGACAACGGCGTCACTCAGCCGCTTGAAGTCTTCGCTCATGTCTTCCTCCGGTGCACGCCCGCGAAACGAGTTCAGATGAAGGCTAGACGTCTTCGAGATCGTGCCGATCACCTGGAAGAACAAGCTCAGCCAGCTGGACCGGCCGCCCCGGCGCTTCGAACGCCCTGACAGTGACTGCGAGTACAGGCGTCCGCCGTCAACTATTAGTTGACGAGGACGCGATCGTCAACCTATGGTTGACGCATGGATCGACAGGTGCCGCTGCTGCGCGACGTGATCG
>NZ_JBEXLC010000144.1:0-22654 GCF_040609795.1 Nocardia sp. NPDC004604 | reverse complement strand
GCCCCAGTGCCGACGGCACCCCGCGCTATGTGCTCGGCTCGATGGGGCCGGGCACCAAATTGCCGACGCTGGGTCATGCCCCCTATACCGCCCTGCGCGATGCCTACACCGAGGCCGCGCTGGGCATGCTCGATGCGGGCGCCGATGCCATTCTCATCGAAACCTGCCAGGACCTGCTCCAGGTCAAGGCCGCGGTCACCGGCAGTCAGCGCGCGATGGCCAAGCTGGGGCGACGGATTCCGATCATCACCCACGTCACCGTGGAGACCACCGGAACCATGCTGGTCGGCAGTGAGATCGGCGCGGCGCTCACCGCGCTCGAGCCGCTCGGCATCGATATGATCGGGTTGAACTGCGCCACCGGGCCGGATGAGATGAGCGAACATCTGCGCCATCTGTCCCGGCATGCGACGGTTCCGGTTTCGGTCATGCCGAATGCCGGTCTGCCGGTACTCGGCGCGAACGGCGCGGAATATCCGCTGACCCCCGAAGAGCTCGCCATCGCGCTGCGCGGCTTCGTCTCCGAATTCGGACTCGCCCTGGTCGGCGGCTGCTGTGGTACGACGCCGGAGCACATTCGCCAGGTGACCGCGGCGGTGCGCGAGGTGGAGCCGAGGCTGCCGCCGCTGGACGCGCGCCGCGAACCGGTGCACGAGCCGAGCGTATCGAGCATGTACACCGCGGTGCCGTTCGAACAGGACGCTTCGATCCTGATGATCGGTGAGCGCACGAATGCCAATGGCTCCAAGGCATTCCGCGATGCCATGCTGGCCGAGGACTGGCAGAAGTGCATCGATATCGCCAAGGACCAGACCCGCGACGGCGCGCACATGCTCGACCTGTGCGTCGACTACGTCGGACGCGATGGCGCCAAGGATATGTCGGCGCTGGCAGCGCGACTTGCCACGGCCTCGACCCTGCCGATCATGCTCGACTCCACCGAAACCCCGGTCCTGCAGGCCGGTCTGGAGCATCTGGGTGGTCGCTGCGCGGTCAACTCGGTGAACTACGAGGACGGCGACGGCCCCGAATCCCGATTCCAGCAGACGATGAAGCTGGTTGCCGAACACGGCGCCGCAGTGGTCGCGCTGACCATCGATGAGGAGGGGCAGGCCCGCACCGCCGAGAAGAAGGTGGAGATCGCCGAACGGCTGATCGCCGATATCACCGGCAACTGGGGTCTGCGCGAGAGCGACATCATTATCGATACGCTGACCTTCACCCTCGGCACCGGTCAGGAGGAGTCGCGGCGCGACGGCATCGAGACCATCGAGGCCATTCGACTGCTCAAGCAGAAACATCCGGAAGTGCAGACCACCCTCGGCCTGTCCAATATCTCCTTCGGCCTCAATCCGGCCGCGCGCCAGGTGCTGAACTCGGTGTTCATGCACGAATGCGTCCAGGCCGGACTGGATTCCGCGATCGTGCACGCCTCCAAGATCCTGCCGATCGCGCGCATTCCGGAGGAGCAGCGCAAGACGGCGCTGGATCTGGTCTATGACCGCCGCAGCACGGACTACGACCCGCTGCAGAAGCTCATGTCGCTGTTCGAGGGTGTGTCGGCCTCATCGTCGCGCGCCTCGCGCGCGGAGGAGTTGGCCGCGCTGCCGCTGTTCGAGCGGCTGGAGCGGCGGATCGTCGATGGTGAGAAGGCTGATATGGAGGCCGATCTCGATGCCGCCATGACCGAAGTGCCGCCGCTGCAGATCATCAACGAGACACTGCTGTCGGGCATGAAGACGGTCGGCGAACTGTTCGGTTCCGGCCAGATGCAGCTGCCGTTCGTACTGCAGTCGGCCGAGGTGATGAAGGCCGCGGTCGCCTACCTGGAGCCGCATATGGAGGTCACCGACGACAGCGGTAAGGGCCGCATCGTGCTGGCCACCGTCAAGGGCGATGTGCACGATATCGGCAAGAATCTGGTCGACATCATCCTTTCGAACAACGGCTATGAGGTCGTCAACCTCGGCATCAAACAGCCGATCGCGACCATTCTCGACGCCGCCGTCGACAAGAAGGCCGATGTGATCGGTATGTCCGGTCTGCTGGTGAAGTCGACCGTGGTGATGAAGGAGAACCTGGAGGAGCTGAACGCCAAGGGCGTCGCCGACCAGTTCCCGGTGCTGCTCGGCGGTGCCGCGCTGACCCGCGCATATGTCGAGAACGACCTCACCGAGGTCTACCAGGGCGATGTGCACTATGCCCGCGACGCCTTCGAGGGCCTGCGGTTGATGGACGACATCATGACGCGCAAGCGCGGCAGCGGAATCGATCCGGACAGTCCGGCGGCGATCGCCGAACGCGAGAAGGCGGCCGAGCGCAAGGCGCGCCATGAGCGCTCCAAGCGGATCGCTGAACAGCGCAAAGCGGTCGAGGTGCCGGTCGAGGTGCCGGCGCGCTCGGATGTGGCCGCCGATCTGCCGGTCGCGGTACCGCCGTTCTGGGGCACCCGGGTGGTGAAAGGCGTTTCGCTGCACGAGTATTCGGGACTGCTCGATGAACGCGCGCTGTTCCTGGGCCAATGGGGTCTGCGCGGCCAGCGTGGCGGCGAGGGGCCGAGCTACGAGGAGCTGGTGGAGACCGAGGGACGGCCTCGCTTGCGCTACTGGCTGGACCGGCTGTCCACCGAGAACGTGCTGCAGCACGCGGCGCTGGTGTACGGATATTTCCCCGCGGTCTCCGAGGGTGACGACGTGATCGTGCTGACGGAGCCGCATCCGGACGCGCCGCAGCGGTATAGGTTCACCTTCCCGCGTCAGCAGCGCGACCGCTTCCTGTGCATCGCCGACTTCATCCGCTCGCGCGATCACGCCCGCGAAACCGGTCAGGTCGATGTGCTGCCGTTCCAGCTGGTCACCATGGGGCAGCCGATCGCCGACTTCGCCAATGAGCTCTTCGCGGCCGACAACTACCGCGACTACCTCGAGGTGCACGGCATCGGTGTCCAGCTCACCGAGGCGCTCGCCGAGTACTGGCATCGCCGCATCCGCGAGGAGCTGGTGCTGGAAGGACATTCGGTGGCCGACTCCGATCCGTCGGATGTGCTGGAGTACTTCAAGCTCGGCTACCGCGGCGCCCGCTACTCCTTCGGCTACGGCGCCTGCCCGGACCTGGAAGACCGCGCGAAGCTGGTGGACCTGCTGGCGGCCGATCGCATCGGCGTGGTGCTCTCCGAAGAACTGCAGCTGCACCCGGAGCAGTCGACGGACGCGTTCGTCCTATTGCATCCGGAGGCGAAGTACTTCAACGCCTGACGGATTCGGTCGGACCGGCACGCTCGGCTCGGATACCCGGGTCCGCGGGTCGGGGTTGATCGCCGTCGACGCCGCGGGGCGCGGTCGGGCAACGCCGATCGGCCTGTTTCCGATCCGAATTCGTTATCCGACCGGACGCGACGGTGTGATTCTCGCCGCATCGGACTGCGCTCGCTCGATGCGTTCAGGGCCTTGATTACCTCGTGATATGCGAGATCGATTGCGGCGGAAAGGGCGCGCGACGCGACACGAGGGCCCGCGACGCGCGGGCGTGTCCCGATGGCCGCACCCGCCTGACCTGGGGTATCGGCTTCGGGTGCGCGTGGCGGTGGATGGATGTCGGTTGGGTATGACAAAGTCGGAACTGTTGGTACTGCATCCGGGGCAGTCGGCGGATGCGAGCGTCCTGCTGCAATTCGGGTGCAATGTACTTCGGCGCGTAGCATTTTCGAGGATTTCCGCTTACGCGCGGAGTGCGAGATGACTCGGCGGGCAAGCAGGAGGGGCTCAACACCATGACGGCGGACCGGTTGATCGCTGGACGGTATCGGCTGACGGATCCGATCGGCACTGGTGCCATGGGTGTCGTGTGGCGGGCCACCGACGTTCGGCTGCGCCGCACGGTCGCGGTGAAGCAGTTGCTACTCGGGCCGGGGCTGTCCCGGACACAGGCAATGGAGGCCAAACTGCGCGCCATGCGCGAGGGCCGCATCGCCGCGCGACTGCACCATCCCAATGCGATCACCGTCTTCGATGTCGCCGAGGAGGACGGCCAGCCCTGGCTGGTCATGGAGTACATGGACGCGCCGAGTCTGGCCGCGAAGTTGTCGGGCAAGCGCACACTCGCGCCGACCGAGGTGGCGCGCATCGGCGCCCAGGCCGCTGGCGCGCTGGCCGCGGCGCATGCGGCGGGCATCGTGCATCGGGACGTGAAACCGGCGAATCTGCTGGTCGGCGATGACGGCACGGTGAAGATCACCGACTTCGGCATCTCCCGCGCCGTCGGCGATGTGACGGTCACCGCGACCGGATTCCTGGCGGGCACACCGGCCTATCTCGCGCCGGAGGTGGCGCGCGGCGAGGATCCGGAACCGGCCTCGGATGTTTTCGCACTCGGCTCCACGCTGTACGCGGCGGTCGAGGGCAGCCCACCCTTCGGCGATGGGGATAACGCGCTCGCGGTGCTGCACGCAGCAGCGCGGGCGCAGGTGCCGCCGCCGCGGCACGCCGGGGAACTCGGTCCGGTGCTGATGCGATTGCTGTCCGCCTCGATCGATACCAGGCCCGATATGCGCGAGGCGAAGGAGGCGCTCGAAGCCGTTGCGGCGGGCCGCGCCCCGACATTGGCGAGCACGCCAGCAGCGACGAAGGTTATGCCAGCGCCCGGCGCGACGACCGATGCCGACGCGGGCGCGACGACAGTGCTGAACAAGCCCGGCGCAGGCCAGGCGGCCGCGGCCAGGGAGGCGGTCGCTGCAACACCGTCCGGACCCGCTGCACCGGTGGTCACCGTCGCACCGCCGAGGTCCGGGGGCACCGTGCCCGGCGGTGGCGGCGGCGCGCAGCAGAGTCGCGGCAGGCTGATCGCGGTGGCGGTCGCCGCGGCGGTCGCGGTGCTCGTACTGGTTGTGGTGATCACGTCGTCGCTGAAGAACGACGATCAGGGCGGTACGGCGGGCGGCTCCTCGACCTCAGCGCCCGCGGTGAACAATCCGGAGAACGGCCCGCAGTCGCCGATCGCGATCGAACCGGGTCAGCCGGAGCAGGCACCGGCGACCACCGCGGCGTCGAACTCCCAGCCGAGCACGACGGCTCAGCCGACGCCGACCTCGTCGGTCAAGCCGTCGACCACCGTGTCGCCGACGACAGTCAGCACCACCGCGTTCGGCCCGGCCACCGCGGACCGGATCTCCCAATTCATCTCCGGCTATTACGGGATGCTGCCCGGCAATGTGCAGGGCGCGTGGTCCCAGCTCACGCCCGCCTACCAGGGCCAGACCGGCGGCTTCGGCTCCTATTCGCAGTTCTGGTCCACCGTCCGCTCGGTGAGCGTGGGCGGCGTCACACCGAACGGGGAGAATCGGGCGGTGGTTTCGCTTACCTATAGCCTGAAGAACGGCTCGACCACATCGGAGAACCGGTGGATCCAGGTCTCGTCGGATAATGGGCGGTTGCTGATCGCCGCGTCGGGTTTGTAGAGGTTGAGGAGACGAATCGGGTGACGGCGCGACTTGCCGGTGTGCTGTGGGATATGGACGGCACACTGCTCGATTCGGAGAAGCTGTGGGATATCGCGGTGCGGGAGCTGGCACGGGCGCACGGCCATGAGATGAGCGATGAACTGCGGCATGCGCTGATCGGCGCATCGGGACCGAACGCGCTGCGGCTGATCTTCGACGGCCTCGGCATCGACCCGACACTGGAGACGGTGCGCGCCGCGGGCGAATTCATCGAGCGGCGGGTGACCGAGTTGATGGCGGGCCCGATCCCATGGCGTCCCGGTGCGAAGGATGCGCTGTCAATGGTGCGCACCGCGGGGCTGGCGACCGCCTTGGTCACCAATACCAAGCGGTCGCTTACCGAATTCGGGCTGGATACCCTCGGCCGTGACTTCTTCGACGTATCGGTCTGCGGTGACGAGGTCGAGCACGGCAAGCCCGCGCCCCAGATCTATCTGCGCGCCGCCGAACTCCTCGGCGTGCACCCGCGAGACTGTGTGGCATTGGAGGATTCGCCGACCGGCGCCGCCGCGGCTGCGGCGGCGGGCTGTGCGGTGATCGTGATCCCGTGTGAGATAGCGGTTTCGGACGCGCCGGGGCGGGTATTCCGTGATTCGTTGGTGGGGTTGACCATCGACGATCTGGAAGACGCTCTGCGCGTTCGAGGTTGAGCCGCGCACCTGGCCGATCGAGCCGCATCGGACCGATCCATGATCGCTCGGGCCCGCTGATCGTGCGCCGCCACTCCCGGCCTCGGCATAGCGAGAGTTACTGTGCCGCAACGCAAGTGCGCGCTGCTGGTAGGTGTGACCGTAGTCACCGGCAACTTTGTCGAATCCCGGGCGTGTCGTCGGCCGCTGCACCAAAATTTACGCCATGGCAGCGACGAGTGTCCTGGACGAGATCGTCGATACGGCACGGTATCCGCTGGCGGATCCGAACGGCAAAGCGTGGCGAGCTGCCGTGGCGCAGGCCCGCGCCGAACTCGCCGACGGCGGCTGTACGGTGCTGCGCGAGTTCATCCGCCCGGAGCTGATCGAGACGCTGCGCGCCGAGGGCGAGGCGATGGCCCCGGATGCGCACTATCAGGTCGAGCGGGTCAACGCCTACAACATTCCGCTGGATACCGCACTGCCGGAAGACCATCCGGGGCGCATCGTGCTCGAACGCGGCAATGCGTTCGTCCCGCGCGACCGCATTCCGGTCGACGCGCTGATTCACCGGCTCTATATCAGCGGGCTGTTCCAACGCTTCGTCGCGGACTGTTTCGGGCTGGCCGAACTGCACGAATTCGCCGATCCGCTGGCCGGACTGTGTCTGAATGTGGTGGCGCCGGGCATGTCGCATCCCTGGCATTTCGACACCAACGAATTTACGGTCAGCATGCTGACCCAGCCCGCCGAGACCGGTGGCGTCTTCGAATACTGCCCGAATATCCGTTCACCCCACGCCGAGCAGTTCGACGATGTGCGTGACGTGCTCACCGGATCCGGTGCGCGATTGGTCCGGCGCCTCGAGCTGCGACCCGGCGACCTGCAACTGTTCCAGGGCCGCTTCTCCCTGCACCGCGTTTCACCGGTCGAGGGCGGCACGGCACGGCATTCGGCGATCTTCGCCTATACCGATCGGCCCGGTGTCATCGGCACCGTGGAACGCACCCGCCAGCTGTTCGGGCGGGTACTGCCCGATCACCTAGCCGCCGCGGCCGACGCCGTCCGTGGCGATCGGTTGCTCGACTGAGAGGGACGACATGCCAGTGCCGTTGCACACGACCGGGAAAGCTTCCTTCGACGACATCTACGACCGTCCCGATCCGCGCGGGTACTACGCCCGGATGTCCGAATTGGATTACCGCATACCGGAGCTGGCGAAACCGTTCTTCCAGCAACAGATTCGGGAGTACCGCGCATCCGCGCGTGTGGACGCCCCGACCGTGCTCGACATCGGTTGCTCCTATGGCGTAAACGCGGCCCTGCTGCGCTTCGACACCACCATCAGCGATCTGGCCGACCATTACCGCACGGCCGAGGATGCCGACCAGGCCGCGCTCATCGCCCGCGACCGCGCCCGCCTCGATGCCCGCGACCAACTCCCCGGCGTCCGCTTCATCGGCATGGATGCCGCCCGCCCCGCACTGTCCTACGCGCACGCCGCCGGATTCCTGCACGACACGGTGCACGCCGATCTGGAGGCCGCCGAGCCGACCGACGAGCAACGCCGTACGCTGGCGGCCGCGGATATTGTTATCTCGACCGGTTGTGTCGGATATGTCACCGAGAAGACGCTGGCGCGTGTCGCACTCGCGCACCCGCGTCGGCGGCCGTGGATGGCACACTTCGTATTACGCATGTTCAGTTTCGAGCCGATCGCCGCGGAACTGGCCGCGCTCGGCTACCGCACCGAGCGAGCCCCCGGGGTGTTCGAACAACGTAGATTCGCCTCCGACAGTGAACGCACCCAAGTGCTGAATACCTTGGCCGCCAGCGGTATCGACACCGATGGCCAGGAAAGCACAGGCTGGCTGCTCGCCAACCTGTACATCTCGCGACCGCTCCCGAAATACGCCGACCCCGAGGACTCGCATTGACCGAACGCACCTTCGCCGCCGACGACCACCTGCCCCGGGTGCCCCTGCCGACGCTGGAGGACAGCTGCGAGCGGTTGCTGCAGTGGTGTGCTCCACTGCTCACCGCCGATGAATTCGCCACCACCGAGGCCGCGGTAGCCGACCTGCTACGCGCCGACGGACCCGGCCGGACGCTGCATGCGGCACTGGCCGAATACGATGCCACCCCCGGCGTCGGCAGCTGGCTGGATCTGTTCTGGCCATCCCGCTACCTGGGCCGTCGCGATCGCATCGCGCTCAACGCCAACTTCTTCTTCCTCTTCCGCGATGACACCCCACTGGCCAGCTCCACCGGCGCATCGCAGGTGGAGCGCGCGGCCGGAATCATCGCGGCCGCGGTCGACTACAAGTTGGCGCTCGATGTCGAGGCGATCGCGCCGGTAACCCAGCGCGGCCAGCAGCTGTCGATGTGGCAGAACAAATACCTGTTCTCCGAGACCCGGATTCCGGGAGAGATACAGGATTCCGTGCGGGTGCCCTACAGCGACGAATGGCCCGGCCCCTCGGATGCCCGGCACATCGTGGTGTTCTTCCACGGCACCATGTTCCGGATGGATGTGATCGGTCCGGATGGTGCGCCGTATTCGCTCGACGATCTCGCCGACGGGCTGCGCGCGGTGCTCAAGGCCGGTGCGCGCTCGGCTCGCACCGATACCGCCGTCGGACATCTGACCACCAAGGCGCGGGCCGAATGGGCTGCCAGCAGAAAGGTATTGCGCGCCGAACCGGCCAACCTGGCCGCGCTGGACACCATTGAGACGGCACTGTTCTGTCTGTGTCTGGAGGACTTTGCCCCGCGCGACGAACTGCAGGCCTGTGACGAGCTGCTGCACGGTGACAGCGCCAACCGCTGGTTCGACAAGTCGGTATCGTTCATCGTCTTCGGGGACGGGCAGGCGGGCATCAATGTCGAGCACTGCGGACTCGACGGCACCACCATCCTGTCCTTCGTGGACACTCTGTTGCAGACCCCTGCCGCCGAACATGCCACCCGGTCCGGGGCGAAGGCGCAGGGATTGCCCGCGGTGGAGCCGATCGAATTCGTCCTCGATGCGGCCCTGCGTACCGATATCGCCGCGGCGGGCGCGGCATTCGCCCACTACGCGTCCGAGAATGCCACCGCGACAGTATCTTTCGATTTCGGGACGACGCAGGCCAAGCAGCTCGGCATCTCACCGGACGCCTTTGCCCAGCTGAGTTATCAACTGGCGCACCGGCGCAGCAAGGGGCTGACCGGGGCCACCTACGAATCCATCGCCACCCGGCAGTACCGCAACGGCCGCACCGAGGCCATGCGCGTGGTGACACCGGAGATGGTGGCCTTCGTCGACACGATGCAGGATCCGGCGGCCGCCGACGCCGATCGGCTGCGCGCCGCGCTGAGCGCCGCGAGCGCGCATGTCGACCGCGCCAAACAGTGCCAGGCCGGTGACGCGCCCGAACAGCATCTGTGGGAGCTGGAGTGGATCCAGCGGCGCCGCGGGGCCGAACTCGGCGTCACCGAACCGATCCCGCTGTACACCAGCCCCGGCTGGACGATCATGCGCGACGACTACCTGAGCACCAGTTCCGCACCATCTGTCAATATCCGATACTTCGGCTTCGGCTCGACCAGTCCGAAATGCATCGGCATCGCCTACGTGCTGCTTCCGGACCGGTGGAACCTCTACCTGGCCACGCCGAAGGCGGTCGCCAACGCGATGTACGCCTTCGCGGACCACCTGTGCACCGCCGTCGCCGACCTGCAGGCCCTGCTCACCGGAGCCTGACCCGCCGACCGCATCCCCGTCTCCCGATACGCCGGGCGACGGGGATGTCCTGCGTTATGGGCCGGAGCAACGGCCCCGCACCCGGGTCTGAAACAATGGCTCATCGTGAAGAACTTCGAAACCCTGTTCGCCGAGCTGCAAGATCGTGCGGTCACCCGCCCCGAGGGGTCCGGGACCGTGGCGGCATTGGACGCGGGCGTGCATTTCCAGGGTAAGAAGGTGCTCGAGGAGGCCGGGGAGATCTGGCTGGCCGCCGAGCACGAGGGCGACGAGGCGCTCGCCGAAGAGATCTCGCAACTGCTCTACTGGGTCCAGGTGCTGATGGTGGGCCGCGGGCTGAAGCTGGAAGACGTGTACCGACATCTGTGACGGCGCGTCGATCCGTAGTTTTTCTTCCCGAAAGGACTCAACCATGCTGCGCGTCGCAGTCCCCAATAAAGGCGCACTCTCCGAATCGGCCACATCGATCCTGGCCGAGGCCGGTTACCGCAGGCGCACCGATGCCCGCGATCTGACCGTCCTCGATCCGGCCAACCAGGTCGAATTCTTCTTCCTGCGGCCCAAGGACATCGCCATCTACGTCGGCTCCGGTGAGCTCGATCTCGGCATCACCGGCCGCGATCTGGCGCTGGATTCCGGTGCACCGGTACAGGAACGGCTCGCACTCGGCTTCGGCCGCTCCACCTTCCGCTACGCCGCCCCGGCCGGGCGCGAATGGAAGGTCGAGGATCTCTACGACAAGCGCATCGCCACCTCCTATCCGAATCTGGTGCTCGGCGACCTGCAGCGGCGGGGCATCGAGGCCGAGGTGATCCGCCTCGACGGTGCCGTCGAGATCTCCATCCAGCTCGGGGTGGCCGATGCCATCGCCGATGTGGTCGGGTCGGGCCGCACCCTGCGCCAGCACAACCTGGTCGCCTTCGGCGAGACGCTGTGCGATTCGGAGGGTGTCCTCATCGAGCGCGCCGGTTCGGACCAGCAGGAACGGGCCCGCAACCAGCTCATCGCGCGCATCCAGGGCGTCGTCTTCGGCCAGCAGTACATCATGCTGGACTACGACTGCCCGAAGGAGCTGCTGGACGAGGCGGTCAAGATCACGCCCGGCCTCGAATCGCCGACGGTATCGCCGCTCGCCGATCCGGGCTGGGTCGCCATTCGCGCGATGGTGCCGCGCAAACAGGGCAATGAGGTGATGGACCGGCTCGCCGAACTCGGCGCGAAGGCGATCCTGGCCTTCGATATTCGGTCCTGCCGCGCCTTCTGACACGTTTCGAGCGACTCGGCCCCGTCGGTCCGGCGGGGCCGAGTCCTTATATGCGAGTGATCGATTCACTGCGATTGCAACCGGTGTGCTGACCTGCGGTCGATTGGTACGTTGCGGCCTCGATGAGGAAATGCAAGGAGTACCACCGTGTCACAGACACCGCCCGCCGAACGTTCGGGCAGCACATTCGCATGGAATGAGGACTGGCTGGCGGCAATCGTCGGCCTGGTCCTCATTGCCCTGGTCCTGATCGGCGCGATCCCGGATCGGCTGGTGCCGTGATGTCGGAGACCGAAGCCGAGACCGAGGGCGACGCCGCAAGCATTGCCGCCGAGCCCGACAACGCAGCACCGGAGCCGGACCCCGCCGAGTCGAGCGCCGTGGCTGCTGAGCAAGCCCCTGCTCGGTCCGAAACCTCTGCACTACAAGCGATTTCGCGCCCAACAGGGGCAGAGATCGCGGCCGGGATCGCGGTGGTCATCCTGCTCGGCGCACTGACCCGCTACTTCGACACCCACGTGCCGCGCTGGGCGGTCGACACTCCGCTCGAGCGGGTGGCCAAGTCGATCGAATTCCCGGTCTATGCCATCGCCATCGGTCTGATCGGCAATGTCGTACTCGCGAAACTCGATCTGCGGGAACGCCTTTCGGCTGGTTTCCGCACCGAATTCTTCATCAAGACCGGTGTCGTACTGCTCGGCGCATCGATCAATCTGAGGATTCTGGTCACCGCCGCCGGACCGTCGATCGTGCAGGCACTGCTGCTGATCACCACGGTCTTCGGCTTCACCTGGTGGCTGGGTGGCCGCCTGGGCCTCGACGATAAGCTACGTGCCCTGCTGGCCTCGGCCGTCTCGATCTGCGGTGTCAGCGCCGCCATCGCGGCTGCGGGCGCGGTGCAGGCCAAGCGCGAACAGATCGCGTACGCGGCGTCGCTGGTGATCATCTTCGCGCTGCCGTCGATCTTCGTATTGCCCTGGCTTGCAGATGTTTTCGGCCTCTCCGACGCGGTCGCCGGTGCCTGGATCGGCGGCAATATCGATACCACCGCGGCCGTCGCGGCCTCGGGTGCGATCGCGGGGGAGAAGGCGCTGCAGATCGCCACCATCGTCAAGACCACGCAGAACGCGCTGATCGGCGTTGTTGCGATCGCGCTGACCGCCTACTTCACGCTTCGGGTCGAACGCACCCCCGGCGCGGCCGGGCCCGCGGCGCGCCAGTTCTGGGAACGATTCCCGAAGTTCGTGCTCGGCTTCGTCGCGGCCTCCGTGATCGGCACCCTGTACCTGCAGTCGGCCGATAAGAAGTCCGGTGCGGCGCATATCGCGATCGTCAACGATCTGCGCACCTGGTTTCTTATCTTCGCTTTCGTCTCGATCGGCCTGGAGTTCTCCGTGCGCGGGCTGCGGGAGGCGGGCTGGCGCCCGGTGGTGGTCTTCGGCTCCGCGGCCGTGGTGAATCTGGCTGTCGGACTGGGTCTGTCGGTGCTGCTGTTCCACAACTTCACCGGGTAGATCCGCGGCGGTAACCCGTCGTTCCGATGCTCGCCGGTCGCCCCGGCGAGCATCGCTGTGGCGTGCCTTGATGCGCGGTGTGCATTTAGTTCGGGGTCGATCTCACGAAAACTTAATGATTCGCCGTCAACACTTGGGGCGTGTTAGGCGAAACAAACAATGGAACACCTCGGACGGGCGGATCGTTCGGGAACGAAGCACAGGGGAGGACGCGGTGAAACCGAGTATCGAGCAGGTCGGCTCGTGGTGGCGGATTCGCAATGCGCTCATTGTGATCGGTGATGTGGTCGGGGTACTCGTCCTGATCGGCGTGATCGCCGTACTCGGTTCGCACGGCTTCAATCTGGATCTGTTCACCGGCTGAGCGCGAGTCCGCTCAGTCGGAGACCGCGTCGGCGAAGGTTTCATCCGGCGACTCCCCGGTGCCACCATCCGGCCAGCCCGGATAGGCCGGTGGGGTGCCACCGAATTCGGGGCACAGATTCTGGTAGCTGCAGAAGCCGCACAGCCAGCTGGTGCTCGGCTGGAAGTCACCGGTGCGGCCTGCCGTCAGAATGGCCTGCCACAACGCCGAGAGCGTGCGTTCGAAGCGCAGTAGTTCATCCTCGTCGGGGGCGTAGGTGAGGATCTGCTCGTCGGCCAGGTAGATCAGCCGCAGTTGGGTGGGCAGGATGCCACGGGTGCGCAGCACCACCAATGCGTAGAACTTCAGCTGGAACAGCGCCTTGGTCTCCTGGGCGAGTCCGGGCGCGCGGCCGGTCTTGTAGTCCACCACGCGCAGCTCACCGGTCGGCGCGACATCGATCCGATCGACGAACCCACGCAACAGCACACCGTCGTCGAGTTCGACCTCCACCCGCGACTCACACGACTCCGGATCGAACCGGGTCGGATCCTCCAGCCGGTAGTACGCCTCGACGAGGGTGCGGACCTCGTCGAGAAATTCGGCCAAACCGTCCTGCGTGACCAACTCGGCGATCTCGGGCCGGTCGGCCAGCACCCGGGCCCAGGCGGGTTCGGCGAGGGCGGCGGCGCGTGCGGGCAGTCGATCCGCGGCGGGCAGTCCGTACAGATCCTCCAGTACCGCGTGCACCACCGTGCCCCGCACCGCGATTCGCGTCGGCGGTTCCGGAATCCGATCGATCGCACGGAACCGGTACTTCAGTGGGCACTGCTTGAAATCCATTGCCCGAGAAGGAGACAGCGCCGGGCGCTGGCGATTGTGCGCAGGCTCCCGTGCGGTGTCGGCAGGGGGCGTGGATACCGGCGAATGCATACCTGGCAGGCTATCCGGCGGCACCGACACGCCGGTGCCGTACGGCTAGACCGCACCGACCAGCGAACGGAGATACATGACGGCCAGACGGACCGGGCCATTCACCATCGGGGACCGGGTACAGCTGACCGATGCCAAGGGGCGCCTCTACACCGTGGTGCTGGAGCCCGGTAAGGAGTTCCACACGCATCGCGGCGGTATCAAGCACGACAATCTCATCGGCGCCGATGAGGGCAGTGTCGTGCAGTCCACCAATGGCACGCCGTATTTGGCCTTGCGCCCGTTGCTGATCGATTACGTACTGTCGATGCCGCGCGGTGCGGCGGTCATCTACCCCAAGGACGCCGCGCAGATCGTGCACGAGGGCGATATGTTCCCCGGCGCGCGGGTGCTGGAGGCCGGTGCGGGTTCCGGTGCGCTGACGTGCTCGCTACTGCGCGCGGTCGGCCCGCAGGGCGAGGTGGTCTCCTACGAGATCCGCGAGGATCACGCCGCGCACGCGATCCGCAATGTCGAGACCTTCTTCGGCGAGCGTCCGGACAACTGGTCGATCACCGTGGCCGATGTCGCCGACTACGACGGCCCGCCGGTCGATCGGGTGGTCCTGGACATGCTCGCGCCATGGGATGCGCTGCCCGCGGTGTCCAAGGCACTGGTCCCGGGCGGCGTGCTGGTGGTCTATGTGGCGACTGTCACACAATTGTCGAAAGTGGTCGAGGCGCTGCGCGAGCAGGAGTGCTGGACCGAGCCGCGATCCTGGGAGTCGATGGTGCGCGGCTGGCATGTGGTCGGACTTGCGGTGCGGCCCGAACACCGGATGCAGGGCCACACCGCCTTCCTGGTCAGCGCGCGGCGGCTGGCCGAGGGGACGGTCACCCCGAAGCCGCAGCGCCGCCCGTCGAAGGGTTAGGCCGGAACGCAGGGGGCCTGGGCGAAGCCGAGCATCAGGCAGCCGCTGGCATCTGACAGCTTCCAGGTGCCGTCGACATATTCCCAGGTCATTGGCATGGCGGGGGCGGTGCCGTGCGGTGAGGTGATGGTCACCTGGGCGGTCGCGGTGTTGCCGCTGCTGGTGATATCGGCGACCGCGTAGGTGAGCTTGCCGTAGCCGCCGAGCGCCTGGTTCATCTGGTCGATATTGGCGGTGCGCTTCTCGCCGCCGACGATGAGCTCGGCCTTCTCGGAGGTGGATTTGGCCGGGTCGGAAAGGGCGTCCAGGACGGCGGTGAGCGCTTCGGCGGTGGGCGCGGCGGCACTGCCGTGACCCGCGGTGCTGGTCGTCGCGGCGGCCAAAGAGGTAGCGCTGGCCTTGACATCGGACTTATCGTCGGAGCCGCAGGCGGTGAGGCCGACGGTAGTGGCCATCGCCGCCGCGGCGATAACCATGGACATGCGAAGTGTCCTGGCGGGAAGGAGCATCGTCAGCAACCTTTCGGTTCGGTCGGCGAAGCAGGTCGCCGTGGCCTGGTTAGGGCAGGCTAACATGGTGGTTCCGCCGCCGATCGCGGCCCAGATGTGATCACGACGAAACCATGTCGGAAAGCGAGAACGGTTCACGCCCGGTAGCGTTGATAGACCGGGACTGGGAGGAGCAGCACATGAGCCCCATCGAGAATTCGGATTCGGCGGCCTGGAGAGAGCTCGAGGCGGTACGCGCCGAAGCGGCTGCACTCCGAAGGCAACTTGCCGATTCGCCGGATCGCGCACGGGAATTGGAAGCCCGCATCGATTCGCTGACCATTCGCAACACCAAGCTGATGGACACCCTCAAGGAAGCGCGGCAGCAGTTGGTCGCGCTGCGCGAGGAGGTCGATCGGCTGGGTCAGCCACCGAGCGGGTACGGAATTCTCATCGGCGTGTACGAGGATCAGACGGTCGACGTGTTCACTTCGGGACGCAAGATGCGCCTGACGTGTTCACCCAATATCGACACCTCGACCCTGGAGTACGGCCAGACCGTCCGCCTCAACGAGGCGCTCACGGTCGTCGAGGCCGGAATCTTCGACGCGATCGGTGAGATCGGCACGTTGCGCGAGATCCTCGACGACGGACGCCGGGCGCTGGTCGTCGGACATGCCGACGAGGAGCGCGTGGTGTGGCTGGCGGGTCCGCTGGCCAAGGTCGCCGAGGTCGACGATCTCGACGATCCCGAGTCGCCGGTGCGCAAACTGCGGCCGGGCGATTCGCTGCTGGTCGATACCAAGGCGGGTTTCGCCTTCGAGCGCATCCCCAAGGCCGAGGTCGAGGACCTCGTGCTCGAGGAAGTGCCCGATGTCGACTACGGCGATATCGGTGGTCTCGGTCGCCAGATCGAGCAGATCCGCGATGCGGTGGAATTGCCGTTCCTGCACAAGGATCTGTTCCGCGAGTACGCGCTGCGACCGCCCAAGGGTGTGCTGCTCTACGGTCCGCCCGGTTGCGGTAAGACGTTGATCGCCAAGGCCGTCGCCAACTCGCTGGCGAAGAAGATCGCCGAGGCGCGCGGTGAGGATGCCAAGGAAGCCAAGTCGTTCTTCCTGAACATCAAGGGCCCCGAACTGTTGAACAAGTTCGTGGGTGAGACCGAGCGTCACATTCGGATCATCTTCCAGCGGGCCCGCGAGAAGGCGTCCGAAGGTACGCCGGTGATCGTGTTCTTCGATGAGATGGATTCGATCTTCCGCACCCGCGGATCGGGCGTGTCCTCCGATGTGGAGACCACGGTCGTGCCGCAGCTGCTCTCGGAGATCGACGGTGTCGAGGGCCTCGAGAACGTCATCGTGATCGGTGCGTCCAACCGCGAGGACATGATCGACCCCGCGATCCTGCGGCCCGGACGTCTCGATGTGAAGATCAAGATCGAGCGGCCGGACGCGGAATCGGCGCAGGACATCTTCTCGAAGTATCTGACCGAGGGACTGCCGCTGCACGCCGATGATCTCGAAGAGTTCGGCGGCGACAAGGGGCTGTGCATTCGCGCGATGATCGAACGGGTCGTCGACCGGATGTACGCCGAGAGCGAGGACAACCGCTTCCTGGAGGTCACCTACGCCAACGGTGACAAGGAAGTCCTGTACTTCAAGGACTTCAACTCCGGCGCCATGATCCAGAACATCGTGGACCGCTCCAAGAAGTACGCCATCAAGGCGGTACTCGACACCGGCAATCCGGGCCTGCGCATCCAGCATCTCTACGATTCGATCGTGGACGAGTTCTCCGAGAACGAGGACCTGCCCAACACCACGAATCCCGATGACTGGGCTCGCATCTCGGGTAAGAAGGGCGAGCGGATCGTCTACATCCGCACGCTGGTGACCGGCAAGAACGCCAGCGCCAGCCGCGCCATCGACACCGAGTCGAATACGGGCCAGTACCTGTAGGTTTCGAACCGAAGGGCCGCGCTTCCGCTGGGAGCGCGGCCTTTCGGCGTTTCAGGGGGCGATCCCACACCGGGGTGGTCGCGAATCGCAGGGGGCCGCTTCAGGTGATCTCTCGGTCATCCTCGCGAGGTAGGTGGGAGTCATTCTTGGGGTTGATGTGGCTTTTCATCCGGGCCGCCTAAAATTTGGCCGTGCGGCCAGAAAATGAGACGGTTGGTCAGCAGCGGTCGTTCATCGAGGAAGCGCGGCGGCGGCAGATCATTGCTTCGGCGGTGGAGGTGATCTCCGAGGTGGGGTACGGCAGCGCCTCGCTGGCGCGGATCGCCAAGCATGCCGGGATCTCCAAAGGAGTCATCTCGTATCACTTCGCCAGGAAGGACGAGCTGATGGAGCAGCTGGTCATCCAGCTGTACGTGTCCGCCGGCGAGCACATCGCGCCCGCGGTCATGGCCGCGGAGGGTGCGCACAATCAGTTGCTCGCCTATATCGGGTCGAATCTGCAGTTCATCGATGCGAATAAGAGGTACGTCGCGGCGCTGATCGATGTGGTGCTGAATCTGCGTGATGCGGACGGCAAGCCGCGCTTCGCCTCGGCAGAGGGTGAGCAGGAGATCATCCAGCCGCTCGTCGACATCATGCGGGAGGGGCAGCGGCGCGGTGAATTCGGCGACTTCGATCCGCGGGTAATGGCAATGTCGATCCGTGATGCCATCGACGGCGCGGCCGGGCGGGCCATTCGGGAGAAGGACTTCGATATGACAACCTATTCGGCCCATGTGTGCCGGTTATTCGATGTGGCGACCCGTAAGAGGGGAAGCGATGACTGATCTGATGGAAAGCGAAGTTCGGCAGCGCGAGAGCAGCGCGGCGACACCGCCGTTCGCCTGGCTCGGCGTCGGGGCGATCGCGGCGGTGGCGGCGATCATGCTGTTCGCCTCGCTGGGGCGGTACGGGTTCTTCGGTGACGAACTGTATTTCCTCTCGGCCGGGCGCAGACTCGCATTCGGCTATGCCGATCAGGGGCCGGTGCTGCCCGCGATCGCCAGGCTGATGGATCTGATCGCGCCGGGATCGCTGGTGGCCCTGCGGATTCCGGCCGCGCTGGTGACGGTTGCCGCGGTGCTGATCAGTGCGCAGATCGCGCGGGAGTTCGGCGGGTCGCGGAATGCGCAGGTGTTGACCGCGGTGGCGTATGCGACCTCGCCGTTCCTGCTCGTGCAGGGAACTCAATTGGCTACCAATACGATCGACACGGCGCTGTGGGTATTGATCAGCTGGCTGCTGATCCGGTGGGTGCGCACGCGCCGCGACAGTCTGTTGCTATGGGCAGCGCTGGCTACTGCGCTGGATATCCAGGTGAAATGGCTGATTCCGTTCTTCTGGGTCGCGGTCGCCATCGGGGTGGCGATCTATGGTCCGCGTGAGCTGCTGCGGCGGCCGGTGCTGTGGGTGGGTGCGGGGCTGGTCGTGCTGGTGACGGTTCCGACGCTGATCTGGCAGATCGAGCACGACTGGCCGCAGCTGCGATTGGGTGCGGTGGTCGCGGCGGAGCAGTCGGCGATCGGCGGCCGGTACACCTGGCTGCCGTTGGCGCTGGCTTTTGCCGGACTATTCGGTGGGGTACTGCTGATCTCGGGGATCTGGGCGCTGTTGCGCTGGGAATCGCTGCGGCCGTACCGATTCCTCGCGGTGGTCCCGCCGCTGCTGACGGTGGCGTTCATCGCCACCAACGGTCGCCCCTACTATGCGGCCGGATGCTATGCGGCCGTAATGGCGGCGGGTGCGGTGCGCTGGACCGCGAATACGGCACGGCGGCGCAGGTACGTGACCGTTGTGCTCGTCGCGGTTTCGGCGGCGATCGGGGCTTTCTCGATGCCGTGGCAGCCCGAGTCGTCCATAGATCCGGTCGATAGCCCGGCCGAGGCCAGTTTCAAAATCAGCCTCTATGGCAGGTTCGGCTGGCCGGAACTGCGCGAGGCCACCGCCGATGCTTATCTGGCGCTGCCGGAAGCACAACGGTCCGATGCCGTCATCATTGCCGATTCCTATTGGCAGGCAAGCGCTTTGGATATCGATAGGCAGCGCTACGGACTACCCGCGGTCTACAGCCCCAACCGTGGCTTCGGATACTTCGGCACCCCGCCGGATTCCGCCACCACGGTGCTGTGGGTCGGCAATGCCGAGGACGAAATGCACACGGCCTGTAGCGAATTGGCTCCGGTGGGACGCGTCGACGCACGCCTGGGCTACCCGGATGCCACCCGCAACGTAACCATCTGGCGCTGTACCCCACGCCAGCCCTGGTCGCGGGTCTGGCCGGATATGCTTCGCCTCGACTGAACCGCCGGGCCGGGCGCGTCCGATTCGTTCAAGACTTCCGGATTCCGCTCGCATTGACTGAACAGTGGCCGGGGCCATTGCCCCGGCCACTGTTCGAGCATCAGGAGGATCGGTATGAAGGCGAATATCAACGCGATCACCTTGGCCGTGAGCGACCTGGAACGGTCCCTGCACTTCTACCGGGACGGCCTCGGCCTGTCCTCACCGGGCATCATCGGCACGGAATTCGTCCGCGACGAGCAGCACCCGGGCGGCTCGGTAGCCATGTTCACCTTGGACAACGGCCTCATCCTGTCCCTGTACGCCCGCACCGACCTGGCACTGGACGCCGGGATCCCACCCGAACGCGTCACGGGATCCCCGATCAGCCTGGGCCTGTTCCTCGACAGTCGAGAAGACGTCGACCTGATCCTGCATCGGGCCGAACAAGCAGGCGGCACCATCGTCCGCCCACCCCTGACCCGCCCCTGGGGCATCTACGCGGGCTACTTCGCCGACCCGGACGACCACCTGTGGGAAGCGGTCCATTTCCTGAACAACACACCCGCCTGACCTACACCCGGAGCCCGCCGACGAACCAGTCCAGCGTCTGACCGTGCGAGTTGCCTCGTGCTTCGACCTCGGCGAAGTGGCGATAGCGTTGGGAGGTATCCATCTTGATCCGTCCTGCCAGGCTGAATCTGTTGCGTCGGAGGGGGATTCGTGCGTCTAGGTGAACAGGCCGGTGAGGTAGGGGATGAGTTGGGGCCAGGAGGCTTCGACGATGCCCTGGTGGCCGGTGGGGTAGGTGTGGAATTCGTAGCGGGTTGCGGATGCGGTCAATTCGGTGAGTAGGGCGGCGGTCAGGGGGTAAGGGACGGTGGTGTCGTCGAGGCCCTGGGTGATGAGTAGCGGCTGGCGGTATCCGGAGGTGGGGACGGAAAGGTAGTGGGCCAGGCGATCCGGGAAGTCGCCGGTGAGCAGTGGTTTGGCGAGTAAGGAGCCGAGGGGGAGGTTGGTGGCCTGGGCGGGCCAATCGGCTACGCACAGGGTGGCCAGCCGGTCCATGAGGGCGATGCCGGCCGGGGTGAAGTAGCTGTCGATATCGGCGGTGGGGTAGGCCGAGCGCATACCGTCGAGTGCGGCGGCGATATTGGCGGTGACGCGGTCCAGGACAGGTACTCGGGGTACGTATGGGCCCGCCAGGGCGATGGCGTGCTCCAGGTTGGCGGGTGGTGCGAAGGCCGCGGTGCCGCGGAAGTCGAGTTCGGGTGCGTAGGTCGGGGCGAGGGCACCGGCGTTCAGCGCGGCGTGTCCGCCCTGTGAGACACCGACGACCGCCCACCTCGTCGACAGGTCGGCATCGGCGGTGCGCGCGGCGCGAACCAGGTCGATGGTCGCGGTGGCTTCGGTGCGCGACTGCAGGTACGGATGTGGTGTCGCGGCACCGGGATGTAAGCCGACATAGTCGGGCGCGACCACCGCATAGCCTTGGTCGAGCAGCCGGTGCAGATACGAGGCGTCACCCCTGGCCTGCTTGGTGGTGATTCCGCATTGCGGGCCCATGCCGCTGGTGCCGTGGTCCCAGGCGATGACCGGCCAACCACCGGGCGGCGGTGTGCCATTCGGAGTGAACAGCAATCCCGTCGCCGTTGTGGTGGCACCGGCCGGGCCTTCGGTGACATATTCGAGCACCGAGACCCGATCGAACCCGCCCCAACCGGGCGTTTGCGCGATCGAAGACACCAGTTCGCCCACCGCACGGGCGGCGTGCGCCACACCTGCGGTCGCCACGCCCGCTACGCCGAGCACGACGGCGACCATTCCCGCGAGACCGGCGCGAATGCGCACGCGATACGAGACGCCCGGCCCGCTCCGACAGTTCGCGTGCATACCCGCTCCTCTGTTCGGTACAGATGTCAGCACCCTATCCACATCCCGCTGTCGCGGTTACCCTTGCGCGAAGTCGGGCGCGTCACATCCTCGACGGCACAGGCCCTTTCGCCACCACGGGGAGACGATCGCGCGTCTGGGGTGTCGAAAAGGCTTGTGCCGTAGCGAGGCCGGTTTCAGAGATCGGCGAGCTGGGGCACGGCGGGAGCCATGGCGTCGATCCAGGCGGCCGGGGAGCCGGTAGTCGGGATGATGATGACGGTATGAACGCCGAGTTTGGCGTAATCGGCCATCTTCCGGACGAATTCGTCGCGAGTGTCCGGATTCGGGCGCGGATTATTGGCCATAATGGTTATGCGGATTTCGTTGTAGTCGCGTCCGACTTCGTCGCAATGCCGTCGCAGTACGTCGAGTTTGTGGCCGACCTCCTCAGGGGAGGAGCCGAACAGGTTGCAGGCGTCGCCGTACTGCGCGACCAACCGCAGTGTTTTGCGTTCGCCGCTGCCGCCGATGAGCACCTTGGGCCGGTTGATCGGCTGCGGCGAGCACAGCGTCTCGGCCAGCTGGTAGTACTTGCCGTCGAAGGGGCCGTTGTTCTGCGGGTCCCACATCTGCTGACAGATCCGCAGCGTCTCCTCCAGCCGCTCGAACCGTTCGGCGATCGGCGGGAACGGCACGCCGAGCCCCTGGTGCTCGCGCTCGAACCAGGCGGCGCCCAACCCCAGTGCCGCGCGGCCACCGGACAGGACGTCGAGCGTGGTGACGATCTTGGCGAGCAGACCGGGATGCCGATACGTCACGCCGGTGACCAGCAGGCCGAGCTCGATGCGCGAGGTGTGCGCGGCCAGGTAGCCGAGCGTGGTGTAGCCCTCCAGCATGTTCGACTCCGCCGGTAGCCCGGTCGGCTCGATCTGGAAGTAGTGGTCCATGAACGACAGCCAGGTCGCACCGGACGCCTCTGCCGCGGCGCCCACCCTGGCGAGTTCACCGGCGATGGCCGTCGTACCGCCATCGATATCGAATATCGGTAGATGAAAACCGAGTTCCATGAAGTGATCCTCTGGTTCTAGACGACTGTGCGCATCCAACGCTATGACCTGGAGCGCACTCCAAGTCAAGTCTGTGGCCGCAAATCCGTCCCGCCCCATCGCCTCTCGCAAC
>NZ_JBEXLC010000143.1:0-22851 GCF_040609795.1 Nocardia sp. NPDC004604 | reverse complement strand
TAGCTCGCTGGGCTCATAACCCAGAGGTCGCAGGTTCAAATCCTGTCCCCGCTACAAGCGGACCAGGCCAGAGAGATTTTTGATCTCTCTGGCCTGGGCCATTTCTTGGTGTCCTGGATGTTTACTGGATGTTTTGGTTCGGGAAGACCGCGTTCTGGATGACCTCGGCCATCTGCTGACTTGCACGCCCGCGCGTTGCATAGGTTCGGATACTGGCGTCGAACCCGGCACCGCTGTTGCGGTGCCCGACAGCGCGTTTGACCGTCTTCGGCCACTTCTTGTTGAACGCGGCCTGCGTGCGTTGCTCGTCCTCGCGGATCGCTACCTCGGCGGGTTTGCCCGCGCCGCGGATCGCGTTGGCTTCGGCCTCGGCGAGACGCTGATGGACCATGGCCGCGAATCTGTTCATGAATGACTGTCGTTCACGCGCGACCGCCGCGTAGTCGAACGGGGTCATCCGGTACGTACTTGCTTGTCGCGGAAAGCATTTGCGGCATCAGCAGGCTGTACAGGAACCTGGCTCGTTCGACATCGTGTCGTCGCCACGGCGCCCAGCCGCTCACCTGACCCCGCTCGGCTCCCAACTCCTCGGCCACGGCGCGGGCGTGCGCGCGGCCGGTCGCGATCACCCGGGCGCCCGCGTCGTGCGCGAGCTGGACGGCCAGCGTGCCGCCGCCGCCCGCGCCGTGGATCAGCACGGTCTGCCCGGCGGTGAGACCGCCGTGCTCGAAAAGCCCTTCCCGTCCGCCGGTAGCCGACGGGTCAGGAATGACTCGGGCCGGTGCCCGCACCGGACGTGGTGATGGCGCCTGAGATCTCGTCCAGATCGGCGGCGGTGAGGTCGACGTCCGTCGCCCCGATCCAACCGTCGACCTGCTCGGCATTGCGGGCACCGACGATCGCGCCGGTGACGCCCGGCCAGTGCAGCACAAAGGCGATGGCGATATCGGCCACGCCGACTCCGTGGCGGGCCCCCACGGGGCGCAGCGCCTCGGCGAGAGCCAGGTTGGCGGACAGACCGGTGGTGAAATCGGTGTGGGCCGAACGCCAGTCGTCGGCGGGCAGCCGGGCCGCGCGTTCGGCGGTGAACGCGCCGCTGAGCAGACCGGACTGCAAGGGGGAGTAGGTGATCACTCCGGTGTTGTTGGCGTGCGCCCAGGCGATCTCGTCGGCCGCGGACCGGTTGATGGCGGAGAACGGCGGCTGGATGCTGTCGACGTGGGCGATCTTTTCGGCCTGTTCGATCAGGTCGACGGTGTGGTTGGACAGGCCGATCGCGCGCACCTTGCCTTCGGCCTTCAGGTCGGCCATGACCTGCCAGTACTCCTCCAGCGGGGTGGCGTTGGGCGACACGGCGCCGAAGCCGCTACCGGCGTACTCCAGCGATTCGCCGGTGTCGGGATAGTGCACTTGGTACAGGTCGATGTGGTCGACCCCCAGCCGCCGCAGGGAGTCTTCGAGCTCGCGGCGCACGCTGGCAGGCTTCATGATCCGGCTGGGCGCGGCCGCCGGATTCTCCGGGTCCCAGACCAGGCCGACCTTGGTGAAAATGTACGGGCGGTCGGCTTGCGGCAGGCCGGCGATGGCCTTGCCTACGAGTTCCTCGGAGTGGCCGAGCCCGTAGACGGCGGCGGTGTCGATCCAGTTGACGCCGGAGGTGATCGCGCGCCGGATGGCGGCCACCGACTCCTCGTCGTCGGTGGCGCCCCAGCCGAAGCTCCAGCCGGAGCCGGACACGGCCCAAGAGCCGAAACCGAGGCGGGTGATGTCCATGCCCGTGGTGCCGAGCGGGCGAGTGGGCAGGCTGTCGGTCATTTTTTGTATCTCTCTATCGAGTGGAGCGGTGGAAGCTGTTGTGGCTCAGCGGAAGAGCCAGGTATGGAAGCGGCGAGTCAAGGCGGGCATGACGATCCACACCATGGCGGCTACTGCGATGGGGATCAGGACGGCCAGGCGCAGTGGTACTGCGAGGTCTTTCAACAGTGGCGCGGTAGCGGTCGCGAGTGCGGTGATGATCGGGTAGATACCGCAGACGGTCAGTAGCCACAGTTTCCACGGCGTGGGCTTGGCGGGGGTCGTCATATTCAGGCGAGGCAGTCCAGCACCAGCCGGGCAGCTTCGGGCAGCTCGATGTGGTCCTCCGGGTAGGCCCCGAGGTGCCCGCCCTCCGGGAAGACGACCGCGGTGGCGCCGAGTTCGCGCACCAGTACACCGATGTGCTCCAACGGATTCGGGGCGTTGACCGGGTCGTCGATGGCCGCCAGCGCTCGAAACCGCATGGCTCCGGCACGGATTCGGGGCCAGTCGAATCCGCCCTCGAAGAACTCCGCCAGCAGGTCGTAGCCGACCTCGTGCACCGAGGTCGACACCAGCACCACCCCGGCGAACACCCCGCTCGCCGCGTCGTACTGCTCGAGGAAGCGCAGGACGTTGACGGCACCGATGCTGTGTCCGACAAGCACGGTGTCTTGGGCGGGTGCGCGGGACGCGGCCTGCGCCAAGGTCTCCCGCCAGGGTTTCATCTTGGGTGCCGCGGAGTCGGGCAGATCGGGAATGACGACCTGGTGTCCGGCCGCCTCGAGTTCGGCCCGGAACGTCGGAAACCAAACGCTGTCGCTGCGCGCCTCGAGTCCGTGGGATACGACGACGGTGCTCATGTGATTCTCCATAGCGTCGGAGGGAATGTCAGAAGGGCAGGGCGGCGGGTGCGTCGGTCTGCCCCAACAGGCGCGACTGAGTGAAGAACCACGGGTCCCAATGGCTGCCGAACCCGCTGTCGCGGAAGCTGCTGACCGGTGAGTAGGGGTCCTCGTCCACGGTGTGGTGGTTGATGTGCGTTGTGCCGTGCCGCAGCAGGCCGGCCAGTGCGAGGGTCCGTGACCGGTCGCCGCCGAAGACCGCGCTGGTGAGCCCGTAGTCGGTATCGTTCGCCAGCGCGACGGCCGCGTCGTCGTCGGCGACGGTGTACAGACAGGCCACCGGGCCGAAGATCTCCTCGTGGTAGATCCGCATGGCGGGGGTGATGCCGGTGAGAACCGTTGCCGGAAAGACATTGCCGACCGGTGCGCGGCCGCCCAGCAGCATGGTGGCTCCGTGGTCCACCGCCTCGGCGACCAGCGCGGTCACCCGGTCTACCGCGCGCTGGTTGATCAGCGGGCCGACGATGGTGTCGGGCTTCGCCGGATCGCCCTCGGCGAGCAATCCGGCGCGCTGCACGAACCGGGTGGTGAATTCCTCGGCAATGTTCTCGTGCAGGATGATTCGGTCCACACTCAGGCAGATCTGGCCGGAGTTCATGAAGCGGGTGAACAGGATCTGCGCGACGGCCTGATCCAGGTCCGCGTCGTCGAGCACGATGATCGGGTTCTTGCCGCCCAGCTCCAGCACCACCGGAGTGAGATGCCGGCCCGCCAGCTCGCCGACGATCTGTCCGACCCCCGTCGATCCGGTGAATCCCACGCGCCGGACCCGCGAGTCGGCGATCAAGGCCGCAATCACCTCGGCCGCGTCCGCGCGGTCGTTGGTGACCACATTCAGCACCCCGGCGGGCAGCCCGGCCTCGGCCAGCACATCGGCGAGGAACAGCCCGGAGGCGATCGGCGCGTCCTCGCTCGGGCGCATCACCACGGTATTGCCCACCGCCAGCGCGACGGTGACGGCCCGCACAGCCAGCACCAGCGGCGCGTTCCACGGCACGATGGCTGCGACGACACCGGCTGCCTCGTAGGTGATTGCGGACCAATCACCGCCTGTGGCGGGCCCTATGGCCTCGAGGTTCGCACCGGCGGCGGCCTTCGTGGCCTCCTGCATCATCCGGGCGGCGCCAATGATGTTGAACCGCGCCCACTTCGCCGTCCCGCCCGTCTCGCGGCGAAGTATTTCGGTGAAGTCGTCGAGTCTGTCCAGCAGCAGCTGCGCTGCTCGATCCAGGACGGCCCGGCGCTGCGCGGCGGAGGCGCCCGCCCAGCCCGGGAAGGCCTGCTGCGCCGCGTCGACGGCGCGGGCGACGTCCTCGGCACGGCCCGCGGCAATATATGCGTATACCTGCGCGGTATAGGGATCGGTATCAGTGGTCTCGGCGCCGGCCGCCGCAGGCAGCTCGACGCCACCGATCAGCAGTCCGCGCCGAATAACCTGTGGTGCACTCATTGCGAGACTCTCCGTCACTGGATATTTGGCGAACACGGCAAGTTTCGCCACGTGTCGGAGGTTGCGGGAGGTCTGGATGTGCCAACCGCGGTGCAAAAACGTGCCACGGTTCACCGGAGGCTGTCAGGTACTCCAGCGTTGTACCGCGCGTCGGGCGGACCGCCGATCCTCATAGCCGAGGAGCGCGGCCTGTTCCGAACGGGTGAGTGATCCACCGGCCCCGGCGTTTTCATAGCGCGTGCGCCGCGCACGGTCGAGTTCGGAGCGCCAGGTGGTGCCGTTCTCGGCCAGTCGTCGTTGCAGCGAGCGGCGGCTCATATACATGCGGCGGGCAACGCCGTCCAGCGTGGCCGAATTGTCGTCCAGCGCAGCCGATAGGACCGCGGCGAGATGATCACGCCATGAGGTGGCGCGCGGCGGCGGCGCGGGCAGCGTCGCCGCGTAGCGCTGCAGAATCGCGGCAAGGTGCGGATCTGCCGTGCGCAGCGGGAGTTCCAAGTCGGCGGTGTGCAGAGTGACGCTGTCTACGGGTGCCTCGAATTCGATGGCGCTGGTGCCGAATACCTCGGTCATGCTCGCATGAGTCCGCGGGGCGGACTGGCGGAAGGCGACACGCGCCGGGTTCACCGGGACTCCGGTAACCAGCCGGCTCCGCGTGAAGATCGCCGCGAGCGCCCACTGCATCGCAAGGTCTTTGCCGCGACCGTCGCCGTTGATCATCGTGACCTCGAAACTGGTCTCGGTTTCGGTCTCGGGCCCCGGCTCGAAATGGTAATTCGTGCTTATCGCACCAACGAACGGGCCGCACAGTGCGAGTCCGGCGCCCAGCGTCGGCGCGGTGGTGAAAAGGTAGTCGTACAAGCCGACTTCGCCGACCACATATCGGTCGGCGATACGCACCGCGGCATCCGCATCGCCGAGACCGTGTTCCACCACCTCCCAGGTGCGCAGATACTGGTTACTGGGAACCCGGATATCGTCGCCGCCGGTCATCGTCCAGCCAGGTAACCCGCAACCGCGGGCGAGTCGATCCGGTTCGAGCCCCGCCTCGACGGCACGGCGCATAACCGATCGCGGTAGCAAAACGGTGTCGGTCGTTTCGATCAGCCCTCCGAGCTCCCCTGCTCCACCACGCAATTCCGATATCACCAACTCACTCCTCCAACACCATGTCCAAAGCATTGCTGGCTATCGGCTGGCCTGCAACCGCAACCGACCGCCAGGGGCGGCGGTCGAGAGAACGGCGAGGGCGGGGCGCTCGGGATTGTCATCACGCCCGCTCCAGACGCCAGGTGATGTCGTAGGGAACCTGTGCGTCGGGCAGTTCGGCGGCGTCGAATGCCTCGGTCTCGGCCAGTGCCCCGGCCTTGGTGGTGTGCGCGGCCAGCCGGATGGCGACCTCCACCGCCATCACCGCAGTGTCCCGGTAGGCGTCCGGCCCGCTCACCACGCCGCGCACCTTGCGGCCGTCGGCATACGCGTCGACGACGAGGTCGTAGCTCGGGCCGGAGTCGGCTCGCAAGGCAGCGAATCGACGAGTTCGGCTGTGAGAGTGCCGAGTTGGCCGTGGTTCGTGGTCTCCAGCAGCCCTCGACATAGGAGACGGCGGAGTGCTGGGGATGGTGAGCACCGGGGTGTGATCTTCCGAATCCGTGGCAGACGTTGTGCTTGGCCAGATAGCGGCGCTTGTGGTTGGGGCCTTGCTGAAACAGATTGCCCTGCTGGATCTTTACTGGATCTTTTGGTTCGAATACGCCCGAAGACGCCGCCAGGTAGGCGCATGGTCAGGACTTGGGTCTGGGCAGGTAGATGTAGGAAACCGAAGCCATCCGAAGGTGGCTGTATCGCTGCGTCGAAGCTGGGCACGCGGTAGCTCACCAACTCCCGGCGTCGCGCTGACTGTCAAGGGACATGTCGGTGTCGACATAGATGGCGACGACCGTTCCGCCGATCGACTTCGCCGAATCGAGGTCGTCTTTGATCTGCCGCTCGACTCCGCGACCAATACCTTTGTAGTCTCGCGAGATTCGCGCACAGATACCTACAGGCGCACGGCGCTCTTTCCCGACTTGGGTCAAGTTGGTGCGCACCGTAGATCCAGGGGATCACATCTTCGGGGTTCGCATCATGACCTGCCCCGCCGGAACAATGATCCGATCCGGATCGTGGAAACCGTTGCGGGCCAAGACCCGCCAGCTCACCGTCGGGAGTTCCGTCGGGCAGGACGCCGCGGCCCGGCCCAAGGTATTTGCGGACCAGATCGCGTATCGCGTCAAAGGGCGGTGCCGGATCGACCAGCCCGCCGCGATCCGGCGGTGGAGTGTTCTTGCGGTCGCTGATCTGGATGAACAGCCCGCCCGGCCTGCGCATGTTCGTGGACCGTGGCGGCGACCCGGTCGCGATCCATAGTGCCCGGTTGCCGATCGGTCGCCGAAAAAGGAGTGGCCCGTTGGCCGGTGTGGTCGGTAGCCTGTCGGGACCGTGACATTGTGCGAGGAGGTGAGACCCATGAACGCTGCATCGAAGTGGGTGCTCCCCCTCGCCGTCACGGTCGGGCGAACGTCGTAGCTGTCGCCGGGAGCGCCTGAGCAACGGCAATCCCGAAAGGCGACAACCATGCATTCACAACATTTCACGTTCGAAACAGGTGAGCCCGCCGCCATTATCACGCGGGTCGCAGACACCCAGTGGCAAGCCGCGGTGGACGGCCGGGTGGTCGGCAGCGGCGACGTGGCTCGGCGGCCGGACGGGCGGCTCTTCGTCAGCGTCGACGCCTGGCACGCCACCGTATTCGACCAGCTCGCCGCGGTCCTGCGGGCCGAGCTGCCGCGTCCGCTGTACACCGTGGTGGACGAGGTCGAAACCGACCTGACCGCAGGCTGGCGACGGGCGGGCTTCACGTCGGGCCGCCGCGAGTGGGAGTATTCCGTGCCCACCGACCCGGCGGTCACCGGACTCGACGCCACCGCACCGCCGCCGGGGGTCACGATTGTCGCCGCGGGCGCCGCGGCGGAAGGTCCGCTGCGGGCATTGGACCGGGCGATCCGCGACGAGGTCGAGGCGACCGTCGGCTGGCAGAACATGCCCGCCGAAGTGCTGCCCCGCCCGGACGGCGACACCGTCGTCGACCCGTCCAAATACGCGGTCGCGGTGCGATCGGGCCGCTATGTCGGGCTGATTCGCGTGGTGCAGGCGACCCGGCAGCCGCGCATCGGCCTGATCGCGGTCCGGGCCGGGGAGCAGCGCACCGGCGTGGCGCGGGCGCTGCTGGCGCACGCGCTGGGCACATTGCACCGGGACCGGCGCGGCCCGGCGTACACCGAGGTGAACGAATCCAACACCGCAGCAACGGCGCTGTTCGACGGCATCGGCGCCCGACGCGTCGGCAGCAACCTGGAACTGGTGCTCCGATGAGCAAGACGAGCAAGGGCATCGAGATCGAGGGCACCGTGCTGGAGTGCCTGCGCAACGCCACCTTCAGGGTGGAGCTCGCCAACGGGCACAAGGTGCTCGCGCACATCAGCGGGAAGATACGGAAGAACTACATCAAGATCATGCCCTTCGACCGGGTCTTGGTGGAGCTCAGCCCGTACGACCTGGCCCGCGGCCGGATCCTCTTCCGATACCGGACGTAACCGGTCCCCAACCCACGTGAGTGGCAAGTGTCGTCCCGGCGACACTTGCCACTCACCCGGGTCTGAGCAAGCTCATTTCGCCTAATGGCCCTTGCGACAACTCGCTGGCATTCATATTCGCTGCCGGAACACTAACCGCCGACGAAGTATCCGATCTACGTCTCGCGGATGGTGAGCCAGTGCCGCATCCAGATAGCTCCTGCCGTATCGCCCCCCTCGGTCCAGGGAGCGGTCGAAGGTAGTCATATGGTGCTCACCCAGGCGTATTCGACCGCCAGATGACTACGCTCGGCGAGCAACAGGCTGTGCGCGAACGCAACCTGAACTGGTCCGGCGACGACGTCAGCGACGAAGTCGCCCGCATCCGCGGTGAAGTCGGAGAATGCATCCACAGCCAGGACCGGGGCTCACCGAATTACGTACGGCCACGAGCTATTCCGCGCCGTGAGTGGCTTTCCGGGGGAATCCTGGCGGATATCTGGATGAATTCAGTGGGGTCTTCGCGGATTTCGGTCACCAGTCCGGGCCGATTCCAGCGCGGTGTGGCTGACTGCAGGTACACCGTCGGCGCATCGTCGTCCCGTCCGCGCCGACCCCCACCGGGTCCGAACACTGGTCTATCCAGTTGCAGGATGGTCCATGCTGGCCACATGATCCTGCAAGACATCTCCGCGCACGGCACGCACCACTGTGAAACCAGTACGGTCGGCGTGCTTTTGCGCAGCGCGGGTATAGACCTGTCCGAGCCGATGCTCTTCGGGCTGGGCTCTGGCCTCGGCTTCGTCGTCTGGGGCGGTTTCGTAGGCGGCCGCGTCAAGCCACTGAACCTGACCCGGAACCTCGCGGCACGACTCGGGCTGGAACTGAGCGTTAAGGAGACGGGGTCGCCGCGCAAGGCGTGGCAGAACGTGCTCGCCGAGCTGGCCACCGGACGTCCGGTGGGCCTGCAACTGGACTGCTACCACCTCGAGTACTTCACCTCCAAGATCCACTTCGGTGGACACGTCGTCGCAATCTACGGCTACGACGAGCAGCTGGCCTACCTGGTGGACACCGAGCAGCAAGGAGGTGCGGTCGCCACGAGCCTGGAATCCCTGGCGGCAGCCCGTGCCCAACGCGGGCCGATGACCGCCCGGAATCTATCGTTCACGCTCGATGGCGGCACCCCGGACGTGGCCGCGGCCGTCGGGCCCGCAGTCCGAGCGAACGCCGCCGACTTCCTTGCCGCACCGATCTCCAACCTCGGTTACCGTGGCATCGCCAAGATGGCAACCCTCGTCGGAGAGCTGTCGCCACAGGTCGGCGAACTCATGGAACGAGGTGGAACCGGCGGCGCGCTGTTCCGCAATCTGTACCGCGATTTCCTGGCCGAATGCCTGACTCTGGTCCACGATCCGGCACTGAGTGCGGCACACGATATGTACGCGGAGATCGCGCTCAGGTGGACCGATGTCGCGGAGGCGATCTCGACGGGGAGCCCGGAGCAGGCGGCCCAAGTCCTGCGCGACCTGGCTGTGCGCGAGCGGGTTGCCATGGAGACGCTCACGAACGTGCGCGTTTGATCCGCCGATCCATCCGCACCGACGGAACCGGCGGCCGTGGTCGGCTTGAATGCTAGGTGCTGCAACGACCTGTGCTGCCCGCCTACCCAAACGTGCACGAAGTCCTCATCGCTTCGGGAGCGCGAACACTCCCGCGGCAACTGCGATCAGTATGCCGATGGCCCACCACAGGGTTTGGGTGAAGCTGTGGGACATGTTGTGCGCGTTGGCTTCTAGTCCGGCTCGTGTGAGCGCCTGTTGGAGCGGTTCGGCGAATGGTTGTCCGGCTGAGGGCTGGCAGCTGGCGGGTATGGCGGTGGGGTCGGTAGCCGCGGAGCGATCGTGTACGCAGGCGCGGAATTGGGTGAGGATCTGCTCTTGGGTGGAGGCGGGGAGGTCGAGGTCGGTGAGTTGTTGTCGTAGGGCGGGTATGGCGGCGGTCGTGCCCTGGGCGGAGGTCTGGTCGAGTTGGGTGAAGAAGCAGACCCCGGCCAGCGCGACACCGAGGGCCATGCCGACCTGTTGGATCGTCGACAGCTGCCCGGACGCGGATCCGGCATCGTGGGCCGATACCCCCGACAGGATCAGGTCGACGGCGGGGGCGACAAAGAGTCCGAATCCGAATCCGCTGATCGCAAGTGGCGCGAACATCTGCGCCGAGGTAATTCCGGAACCGTAGTGCGCGGCCAGATACAGGTACATGCCGAATCCGGCGGCATTGATCAGCGCGCCCCCGAACATGACCATCCGCCCGTAGCGCGGCACGAACACCTGCACGCTGGTTGCGGCTCCGGCGGCAGCGGCCACCGCGAACGGCGACGCGCTCAGCCCGGCCCGCAGCGGGGTCCAGCCCAGCCCGGCTTGCAGATACAGCGTCCACACCAGGAAGTAGCCGCCGAGCGCGATCCAGAACAATAGCCACACCACCATGCCAGCGGTGAAGGTGCGGGCCCGGAACAGATCCAACACCACCAGCGGTGATCCGACCGTCGCGATCCGATGCCGCTCGAAGATCACGAATACCGCGAGGACCAGCGCGGATGCGGCCATCAGCCCGAATGACCATACCGGCCAGCCCAGGGCGCGTCCCTCGGTCAGCGGATACACCAGCAGCAACACGGCGCCGATCGCGAGAACGGTGCCGATCGGGTCGAGTCGGTCCGCGGTCGCCGAGCGGGACTGCCGCACCAGCACCATCGCCGCCGGAATGGCGAGCATCCCGACCGGCACATTGACCAGGAAGATCGGCCGCCACGCCCAGCCGAACAGATCGGCCTGCACCAGGATTCCGCCCACGATCAACCCGGCCACCGACGCCGAGCCCAGCACGCCACCCCAGATGCCGAGCACCTTGCCGCGCTCGGTGATGGGGAACGACACCTGCATAATGGCCAGAATCTGCGGGATCATCAGCCCGGCCGTCGCGCCCTGGACCACCCGCGCGGCGATCAGCCAGGCCGGGCCCGCAGCGATCCCGCAGGCCAGCGAGGCCACCGTGAAAAGCGTCAGTCCGACCAGCAGGATTGTTTTGCGGCCGAACAGATCGCCGAGTCGGCCGCCGGTGATCAGCAGCGCCGCGAATCCGAGCAGATAGCCCGACACCACCCACTCCAGATCCGCGTACGGCGCGTCCAGATCCCGCTGTATCGTCGGCAGCGCGACGTTCACGATCGTCACATCGAGCAGATCCATGAACCCGGCCACCAGCAGCACCACCAATGCGAGCCAGCGCCGCCGATCCGGCGTCGGTTCGATCGATATCTGTGTCGGGAAGTCAGGCTCGATTTCGGATATTTTGCGCATCAGTTCGCCCTCCTGTTCGGCCCATGCAAGGTGGATCCGTTTCCGCTGGCGTGTCATGTCACTCCGGTTTCGGCCGTCATAGATATGACGGACCACGACCGGTCGACATGACAGGCGGATCGGGACGGGAAGGAGATATCGCCGATGACCGATGAGAACCAGTGGCTCGGACAGCGTTTCGAAGACCACCGCGCCCACCTCACCGCCGTCGCCTACCGGATGCTCGGGTCGGCGAGCGAGGCCGATGACGCGGTCCAGCAGGCATGGCTGCGGCTGGACCGCGCCGACACCACGGGCGTGCGCAACCTGCGCAGTTGGTTGACCGCTGTGGTCGCCCACATCTGCCTGGACATATTGCGCGCCCGCAAGGCACGCCGCGAAGATCCGGTCGGCGCGCTACCAGCCGATCTGCCCGCCGTGCCCGCGGACACCATGGATCCGGAACAAGAGGCGGTAATGGCCGACTCGGTCGGGCTCGCATTGCTGGTCGTGCTCGATACCCTGACCCCCGCCGAGCGGCTGACCTTCGTATTGCACGACCTGTTCGATCTGCCTTACGCCGAACTCGCCCCCATCCTCGGCCGCACCCCGGCCGCGGCCGCGCAACTGGCCGCCCGCGCCCGCCGCCGCGTCCGTGGCACATCCATTGCCGATACCGACCGCAGCGTCGCCGATGAGCGCGCCGTTGTCGACGCCTTCCTGATGGCTGCCCGCGCCGGTGATTTCGACGCGCTCATCGCCGTACTCGACCCGAATGTCGAACTGCATGCCGATGGCGTCGCCGTACCAAGCGGACAACCAGTACGCATGCATGGCGCGCGCCGCGTCACCACCAGCGCCCTGATGTTCTCCTCCCGCGCCCCCTACACCCGCCCCGCCCTCATCGACGGCCATGTCGGACTGGTCGTCGCCCCCAATGGAATCCTGGACTGCCTACTCGCCTTCACCATCACCGACAACCACATCACCACCATCGACATAATCGCCGACCCCCAACGCCTCGCCACCATCTCGCTCGCCGTGCCGGACGCGATGGAGCCGCCGGGGCCCGAAGGTTAGCGCCGGAACAACTTTCGCCAGCGATACGCGGTGTCGTGTTAGTGGCAGCCATCGGGCCACCGCGCCCGTGCCGCGATTGCTCGCAGCGGCCTTCGACTGGTCGACGATCGAGCGCTGGCCGCATGGATCTCCGGGACTGGTCCGTGCCATGGGAGTGTGGCCCCAGCACCGCTTCCGCCAGGGTGTATCGGCGAACGGGGTCGCCAGTCCCGCGTGCCGTTGTGCCGTGCTGCGGCGTGGGCGGGGATTGCGCCCCTGGATGTCGTGGATACCCTGCAAAGTGCAATCAACCGAAAGTGAAAGGTAGCAACATGATCCGTAAGGTTCTTCTGACGGTCACGGCCGGCATCCTGATCAGCACACCGGCGACGGCTTCTGCCGATGTCGCGGTTTCTGATTTCGTCGCCGACCAGCCCGCTACCGCGCAGGAGGTGGCGATCAGCACCGGATCGGGAGCGGCGGACTCCGTCATCAATGGGCTGATTGCCGCGATCTTCGGTCCGAATGATCCGTCGAGGTGCAAATTCCCTTACTGCTTCTGAGGATTTGCTGCTGGGGCATAGCGAGAAGGCCCCGGTGTCTTGCTGAACCGGGGCTGCCTCAGGGGCACCCATGGCCGTTGACAAATGCCACGATCTCGTCGAGCCCGGGGCGATACCCGTCCGTCGTGTCGATCTCGATCGCTGGTACTGCCAGCGAGACTCGGTCGAATTCGCGGGGCAGTTCGATGGCATCGGTGTGCGGTCCGGAATGTGCACGCCGCAAGGGGTTTTCGCTGCTCCGCTGGTGAATTCGGGTCATTGCGATTGCGGGTTCCACTTCGCAGTGCACGATTCGAATTGCGGCGAGACTGCACAGTGGCTCGAGCCCGGGCCGCCACAGTCGATCCTGAAATGCGGCTTCCGCCACAACGGTAACCCCCGCTCGGAGTAGGAGTTCCAATGTGGCGAAGAAGGTCGGCAGCGTTTGCAGACTCAACTCGTCAACCGGGCCGGGTGTGAAATTCGGTCGCCCGTGCACCATGCCTTCCTTGATCTCGTCCCGGCAGATCGCCGGACACCCCATTCTCGTGGCCAAGGCGTGTGCGAGCGTTGTCTTCCCAGCTCCCGGTGGTCCGCTCACGACGACGAGGGTGGGCAGGCGAGTCGTGGTCACCGCCCGTTCGGAGCAGACGTGCGTCGAGCGGTCGTCCGATTCCGAATCGCCTCGGCCACTTCATCTACCGCAGTGCGGATCATGACTCCGTAGCCGTCGTTGCCGAGCGCATCCAGACAGTCTCGTGCCGCATCGATCTCGTGCTCGGCCGCATCGAACGAACCGAGCCGACGATAATTGTCGGCCAGATTCAAATGCAGCGACGGGTAGAAACCTCGCACGTCGAGATTCTCGTCGTGCCGTCGCAGCCGCTCATCGGTCAGGCTGTCCGCCGCGTCCAGTGCGCGTACATCCCAGCAAAGCGACTGTGCCGCATCGTCATACAGATCGGCGAGGTAATGCGCCAGTGTGCATCGATGTAGCGGATCGCCCTGTGGGCCGATTGTCGCCCATATCTCGAGCAGTGCATTCCGCGCCGCCTCCGGCGAACCCGCCCGCCCGAGCTCAACCGCCCGCGTAATGGCCACCATCGTCTCCTGCGCCGATTGTGTTGTACCGGTGGCATTCATGCGCTGTACTCCTTCGAATTCATCATGGCAGTGGGCATTACGAGAGCGGTCAGATCACCGTCGTTTGCGGACCGGACGACAACCGGCGCATCGGCCGCGGCGATATCGAGCATGATTTCCGGACCGATCGCGCTCACCAATGCGGGCCGTAATATCGTGGGGGAGAAGGCAAGTTCGGTGCCAGGTCCGGTAACGGTTGCCGCTATGCGCTCGGGCCCATCACGACTCACGAAAAGCCCCGATTCGTCGGCGAAGAAGACAATCGGCGCGGCACCGCCATCCTCGAGCACGGCGAGCAGAACATCACGCTCCACGACGACCCGAGTCCGAACCGGAGCCAACCCTGCCAACATCGCCCGATAATCCGGATACGCCTCATCAATGACTCCGCACCGGCGCTCGGTGCCACCGCCCGTCAGAACCAGGACATCGTCCGCCGACCGCACGGTCACCTCGTCCAATCCCCGCAACCAGGAGCCGATTCCGTCCAAATCGGTGGCATCGACAACCGCCGACCAGGCCGCACCACTCGGCCGCACCGGCACCATCGCCCGAGTCGACAGCCGATACCGATCGGTAGCCGTCAACGTGATCGAATCAGCACTCGACTCCACCAAAACCCCAGCCAGCACCGGTATTTCGCGATCGAGAGCCGCCGCCGACCGCACCTGCTCGATGGCTGCGGCCAGCACCGCCGCGGACAACACCACACCCGCCTGGATCTCCTCCTTGATCATCCGGGTAACGACTGCGGCCTCCCGCGCACGCTCGGCAAGCTCGGCCACATGCGCATCGAGCAACCGCTCGGCCCGCACACCGTCTCCAGCCAAAATCTCCGCAACAGCTTCCAGCGGCACCCCGATCCCGCGCAGCCGCCGAATCATCACCCCTCGATCGACCTGCGCCTCGCGGTAATACCGATATCCGGTCGCCCCATCCACCCGAACCGGAACCAGCAACCCGCAATCGTCGTAGAACCGCAGCGCACTGGCCGTAAGCCCGCAGGCCCGCGCCAGCGCGCCGATCGTGATCAACTCATCGTCCGCCACCGGTTCATCATGGAGTCTCAGGTAACCCGAAGGTCAAACGGTGGCCTGCGATCAGGACCGGTGCACCGGCCCGTGCGACTCGGCGCAGTGCGCGTCATCGGCGGAGACCTCGAGATCCAACGAATGGTCCACCTGCAAGGTCGTGTGCTCCAACGCGAATTCGTCGTGCAGCACCGTCTCGATCGTCGAACGAACCGCATGGCAGTCGGCCTTATCGTCGACGAGGATGTGCGCCGACAGCGACGGCTGTCCGGAGGTGATCTGCCAGACGTGCAGATCGTGCACCTCCGTAACCTGCGCAATCGCAACGATCCGCGCACCGATGGCGTCCGGATTGAGGTGCGCGGGCGCGGCCTCCAGGAAGATCCGCCCCGATTCCCGAACCAGTGACCAGCCCGCCTTGACCATCAATGCCGCGACGACCAGCGCCGCGATCGCATCGGCACGGGCGAATCCGGCCAGCCACACCACCGCGCCCGCGATGGCGGTCCCGATGAAGGCATAGAGGTCATTGAGGATGTGCTGGAACGCGCCCTCGACATTCAGGCTGGTCCGGTTGGCGCGGCTGATGCTCCACGCGGCGGCGATATTGACGACGATCCCGACCAACGCCGTGATCAACACCAACGGGCCTGCGACATCCGGCGGATGGATCAGCCGATTGATGCCCTCGTACACGAACCATGCCGCGAGCAGCAGCAAGGTAATCCCATTGGCCTGCGCCGAAAGGATCTCGACCCGCTTGAACCCATAGGTGTACCGCCCTTGCGCCGGACGTCGAGCCAACCGGATCGCGATCATCGCGAGCACAATCGATGCGGCGTCGGTGAGCATGTGCGCGGCATCGGAGATCAGCGCGAGCGACTGCGCCACCAGGCCGACGATTACCTCGGCCACCATGAACGCGACGATCAAGCCGAGCGCGATGGCCAGCCAGCGCGGATTCGAATCGGCCGAGACGCCGTGGTCATGGCTGTGTCCGTGGCTGTCCGCATGGCCGGAGTGCGCATGGTCGGAGTCATGGGAGTGGTCGTGCTCGCGGTGCTCAGCCTCGCTGACCACCGCTGCTGACCGCTTCGGCGACACGCACTGTTCGCCCATAGTCGAATGCCCCTTCCGCTTCACAATCGCTACCGTCCCGACAGACTAGCCTACATTGCACTCATGCGCATGTATGAATATGGATCACCCGCGAGCCCCGCGATCAACAGTGTCGAATTCGTGATCATGCGAACCGACCGGCCCGACTACTATGCGGACTGCACCTCTGGCGTGATCAATAACGACGGTAACCAGGCGGTGTGGATCGGTCCGGACTGTCGGGTCGGTCCGATCGGTGAGCGTGCGTCAGCGAGCGGATCTTGGACACCGCCGCCACTGCGCACCGCGGAGCCGAACGCAGGGAGATCGAGTTACGCAGAGGGGTTTCGATGGACAGGCCTGGGTGGGCACCCGAGGGCGTGGATATGCAGCAGGCGAGCCCGGCACGAATGTATGACGCCCTGTTGGGCGGCTCGCACAACTTCGATATCGATCGCAAGGCCGCCGAGGCGGGTAAGCGGCTGGTGCCCGACCTGCCGCGCCTCGCGCTGAGCAACCGGGCTTTCCTGCGCCGCACCGTCCGATTCCTGGTCGATCAGGGGGTGCGCCAATTCCTCGATATCGGATCGGGCATTCCGACTGCTGGCAATGTGCACGAGGTCGCGCAGGCGCTGGATCCGGATATCCGCGTGCTGTATGCCGATATCGATCCGATCGCCGTCGCACACGCCCGCGCGATCCTGCAGGGCAACGACAAGGCCGCCGCCATCGAAGCGGATCTGCGCGAGTCCGCGGAACTGCTCGCACGCGTCCGCAAGACCGGCCTCATCGATTTCGAGCAGCCGGTCGGGGTCCTGTTGGTCGCGGTACTGCACCTGCTCTCCGACGAGGACCGGCCGGTCGAGCAGGTTTCCGCGCTGCATGCGGCCGTGCCCGCCGGAAGCTATCTCGCGATCTCGCATCTGACCTCGGAAATGCGCCCCGAGGATGCGGACAGGCTCGGCCACAATGCGACCAATGTGACCCGCGTCGGCATTCACTTCCGCTCGAAGGAGGCCATCACCGCGATGTTCCAGGGATGGGAGCTGATCGAACCCGGCGTCGTCGAGCTACCCGCCTGGCGACCGGAATCCGATCGCGACCAGCACGAGACGCCGGGCCGCTCGCTCGGCCTGGCTGGCGTCGGCCTGAAGGTCTGACCGGAGCAGTGGCAGGGGGTTCGAGTGGGGATACGTGAACTGGCGGTGCGATGGGCGGATGCGCTCGATGGCGCCGTGGCTCCGACCCTCACCCGAACCCAAATCGAAAGCCTGCTGGCGGATCTGGCCGATGTGCTCGTCGCGGCGGTGCGCGGGATGCGGGCGGTCGAGGTCGCCCATGACGCCGCGGCGGTCCTCGTCGCGGCGAATTACCGTGACTCGATGGCCGTCAGCCGGTCGGTGCTGGTCATCTGCCGGGAGATGGTGCGGGAAATCTGCCCCGCCGGAACCGAATCCGAGTACGAGGCAGTGCGCGAGCGTGCGATAGTTGTCGCTGCCGAGTTCGCCGCGGGCTTCACCTCCGCGCTGCGGAACGCGGCATTAGGGGAGCAGGAAACCACACTCGCAGCGGCACTTTCGGCCGCGCAGGAGGCCGAGGTGCGAAGGCAGTTGTCGGAGGCCAGGTTCGAAGCGGTCTTCGCGGGAGCGTCGGTTGGTATCGGGACGGTGGACGTCACCGGCCGAGTGCTGGAGGTGAATGCGGCCATGGCCGATATGCTCGGCCTACCCGCCGCGATGATGCCGGGGCGATCGGTCGCCGAACTGCTCGGACCCGCGAATATCGGTGACGCATATGCCAATTTGGAGCACCTACTCAGCGGTCGGACCGACCGCTTCCGCGTCGAAACCGACCATCTGCGCCGCGACGGCACCATCACCAGTATCGACCTGTCCATGTCCGCGGTCCGTGACACCGGTGGGCGGGTCCGCTTCCTGATCGGCGTCGCCGTCGATGTCACCGAACGCAAACAGCTCGCCGATCGGCTGTGGCACGACGCCAATCACGACAGCCTGACCGGCCTGCCCAATCGCGTGCTGTTCTTCAGCCGACTGGCGAATGCCGTTCCGCCAGTGGGTGTTTGCTATCTGGACCTGGACGGTTTCAAGCAGGTCAACGATATGTGGGGACATACGGTAGGGGATCGGGTACTCCGCGACGTCGCCCAGCGACTGCACGGATCCGTCGAACCCGCCGGTGGGTTGGTCGCGCGGATCGGCGGCGACGAATTCATTGTCCTCGTCGAAAAATGCACGGGCGCAGAACAATTGGCCACCATTTCCGGACTGCTGCTCGATGCGCTCACTACCCCGATACAGGTGGCCGGGCGGCCGGTGATCGTAGGTGCCAGCATCGGAACGGTTTTCGCCGAAGAACGACCCACCGATATCGACGAAATGATGCATGCCGTCGACACCGCGATGTACCGCAACAAAGCCGCAGGAGGACGCCGCCTACGGCACGAATCGCGCTAGCCGCCAACGGAAGGTCACGATGTTCTCGATATCGCTCGGCGCGGATGGCGCCGAACTGCGCCCGCTCGAACCGCGGCATGCCGTGGAGCTGCTTGACCAGATGAACCGAGGGCGTCGATCCGAGTGGCGGGCGGCTAAGGAATCCGCCTGGGATGTGTCTCCCGAATATTTGGGTCGTGACCGGCGAAGATCGGCCGGTGACGCGGATGGGTTCGAACTCTCACCTCGCCGACCAGCAAGGGTTTACGTGAACTGCTGGCCGCCGTCGATGTCGTAGGTCGCGCCGGTGAGCGCCGTGTTGGTCATGATGTGCACGGCGAGGGCGGCGACATCGGCGGGGCCCACCACGCGCCCGATGGGGAGCGTGGACCTCAGTTCGTCGCGGCGCTGATCGAGTCGATCTCCGAGCAGTGCTGCCGACAAGGGGGTGTCGACGAAGCCGGCGGCGATGAGGTTGACTCGCACCGGCGCGAGCTCGAGGGCCAAGGCCGCCGTGAATGGGGGCAGTGCGGCGGTGGCCGCGGATACGATGCCCAGGCCTCGACGGACGTGGCGGGCGCCGGTGCCGCCCATGAGCAGCAGTGTGCCGCCTGGCCGCATCTTGCTCGCGGCATTGCGGGCGACCTCTAGCGCCACCACCACGTGGTCGCTCAATATGTCGCGCACCTGGGCCGCGTCCATTTCGAGCAGCGGTCCGTACTGCGGGCCGCCCGCGGTGACCATCACGTGATCGATCGGTGCGGGCAGGTCCTGAAAGAAGCTTTTCAGGGCGGCCGAGTCGTTGACGTCGAAGGCAGCGCTGTCCTTCGCACCGACTTCGGTCGCGGCGTGCTCGAGTCGGTCGCGATTGCGGCCGGTAAGGATGACCTCGGCGCCCTCGGTGCGGGCACGTCGAGCTGTTTCGAGTCCGATGCCCGCGCTGCCGCCGATCACTACGACGGTTTGCCCGAGCAGTTCGGGGGTGCGGGTGTGTACGGGCGTGCTTGCGCTGGTCATGATTCCTCCCGCCCGATCATGTTGAGCGGCGGCGCGTCGAGGGTGGCGTAGCGAACCCCGTCCTCGGTTCGGATATCCATGGTGTCCATATCAATCCTCTCGTTCGGTTGACAGCGCTGAAACAGGTAGCGCCAGTTGCCGCACGGCGCTGTTCGAGTCCGATCACTCCTCGGTCATTGCTTCTCCAGGTTGCGACCATTGTCTACGGTCCTGCGTCTGGAGGGGGTGCGTTCGGTTGGTACCGGCCGGGTGTCGACGCCCGCACGTACAGACCTACCTCAGTGGCGTCCTATTGGCTTGCGCTGTCATCCACGCCCGTGTCGGGACCAACGATTTGGCAGACACCGCCGCTAGGAAAGGCGGTTCGCCAGGGTGCTGGTCCCGGCGAGCGCCACCACCGCCCCGTGCTCGCTGACCAGCCACTGTCCGCATATGCAGCGCAAGTAGCTGGTGGAGCCGTGCGAGGACACGAGAGTCGGGTCGGACCAGGAGCAAGACGGGCAGGTGGTGATCATGCGTCCAGCCTGATGTAATGAGTTAGTGCATTTCAACCCTTACGGAGGCGCGGCGGCGGAACTCGCCGCGCGCCTGGTGAACGCGGACCCGCGGCAAGACCTGCTGCAGTTGCTCGCCGAATCCGGATACAAACCGCTCGGCACCCTCGATGCCCGGCAGACCGCCGAGCTGCGCGGCTGGATCGCCCGGCTCGCCGAGGTCTTCACCGAACCGGGCGTCGACCTGCTCAATGCTTTGCTGGCCGAGACGACCAGCCAGCCCTATATCTCCACCCATGACGGCCGTGCGCCGCATCTGCACTATGCCCGCGCGGATGCGCCCATCGATGAGCGCGTCAAGGCATACACCGCCGCCGGACTCGCGGAGCTGTTCTGCGAGGATCCCGGCCGCATCGGACGCTGTGCGCGATCGGGCTGCGATCTGGTCTTCGTGGATACCTCACGCAATGGCCGACGTCGCTTCTGCTCGACGCGTTGTTCGAACCGGGTACATGTCGCCGAACACCGAGTCCGCCGGTCCGATGGAGCCGGACGTGGGATCAGCACGCGAGCGTGACCGGCAAGGTCACCAATCCGTGTGCGCGCCAGGATGATCGGTACTCGAGTTCGGACTCCGGAACGGCGAGTCGAACGTGTGGATATCGAACGAACAGTTCCGGAACCACTGCGTCGACGATTAGATCGGTGACCTGAGCGCCGAGGCAGTAGTGCGGTCCGCGGCCGAACATCAGGCTCGGTCGGCCGTCGCGCCACGGGTCCGAATCCGCGCCGAAGAGTGAGAGCAGAACGGTGTCGCCCTCGGGGATCGTGTGGTCGCCGATCGTCATGTTTTCGACCGCGAATCGCCGGATTGCGAACGGCAGGGGATTCGCGGCTTCCGTTATCTTGCGGCGGCGGGTCGACCAGTCGCCGAGCGGATCCTTCGACGTGAGCAGTGCCGCAAATATGTTGCCGCACAAGTGAACAGCATTCTCCAGCCCCGCAAGCATCATCAGAAAGGCCAGCGAGACCAGCTCATCCTCGGACAGTATGTCGGCGTCGTCGCGGGCCCGCACCCACCCGCTGATCAGATCATCGCCCGGTTCGCTGCGCTTGGACTGCACCACGTTTGTGAATGTCTCTGCCAGCCAGGTGACGGCTCCCGCCAGTCGCGTTGCCGACTCTTTCGACGCGGCGTCGAATGTCACCATCGCCGTGGCGGCAGCGCGCAACTCGCCATATCGATCAGCGGGCACGCCGAGCAGTTCGCCGATCACGAGTGCGGGCACCGGGACGCAGATTCTTTCGAGCAGATCGACTGTGCCGCAGGCATTTTCGTCCAGTGTCCGAAATGTGGCCGCGCTGATTCCGCTGACCGTGGTCCGAAGTGACTCGGCTGACCTGCGCGAGAACGCGGGCGCCGCAAGCCGCCGCATCCTCGAGTGCTCGGCCCCATCCATATTCAGCAGGTTTCGATCCAATGCGGGCGGCAACGAGAATCCCGAATACCCACCCCCGGAATGCCGCTTGTCCACACTCAGCCGCGCATCGGCCAGCAGCGCAGACACCTCGTCATATCCACTGACGACCCAAACCTGTTGCCCACCAGTAAGTTCAGCCCTGCGCACCGCCCCACGCCACTCCGCATGTTCACGCCAGCGCGATCGCCCCGCCGTACCAATCGGACACCTATCCACCAGCACTCCTCACTGCCGCCTGCTTCGAGGATATTGCGCTGGATATCGAGTCCGCCCCTGGCTGGCCTTTTCGACATACTGCCGGATGAATCGACACCTGAACGGGGGCGAAACGCGGGCACCACAATCCTTTGGCGCCCAGCGGGTCCCGAAGAATTGGCGTTGGTCGCCGCCTTCCGACTGGCGCGAGTGTCCACCCCGTCTACCCGACCAGCCGATCTTCTACCCGGTCTCCTCTTCGAGGACTACGCCATCAAGATCGACTGGAACGTGCCCGCATCGACTCCGGGTACGTCACCCGCTCGGGCGTCGAAGCCGCTTACCTCGACCGCTACGACATTCAACAGGCGGGCGGCCGCGAGATCCTCGAATGCTGGATCCCCGCCGAGCATCTCACTGAGTTCGACATCGACATCGTCGGCAAAATCGAAGTGGTCCAATGCTTTCCGTCCGACGTCCTGGTCCCGACCCGTCATGATCGGCTGCGGATCGCCCCGCTGATCGTGACAGCGGGGCGTCCGGCAGCGTCCTCAACTCGCGGAAATTACCCCGCCGTAGATCCCCCAGGTCCGCCCCTTGGACTTGCAGCTGAAACTGCCGTGAAATCCCTGCTCACACCGCGCCCCGGCATACTCGATATACGACCCCCACGTACCGGCCCCGGTCTTGACATCCGCAAGATCCGGATTACCACCCGGCAAGGTATGCGTTCCGACAGCGAACGTCGGATGCGCAGGCAACCACTGCTGATCGATCACAATGTCCCGCGCGGGCAAGAGGATTGGCAGAAAGCTGTACTGAACCAGCGCCTGACTCGCGAAATCACACCCAACAGTGCCATCCCCAGCGATCGAGCAATTCGTGGACCCGGACGAGAAATACACCGTATCCCCATCTGCCTGCGCGGTCCCCGCAAATAGCATCGACGCCAGCCCCACCACCGAAAACACCCCAACAACTCGTCTCACGATGCGCCGCATACAAACTCCTCGATGTTGTCGAAACTCCAGATAGGCGAACCGATCCTAGCGTCGGACCCACCCAGATATTCGTTTCAGCCATCACCACGGACGGAAGGACACTAGGCCCCGCGCCGCGATTCCCTGACGCGGGCGATTGCACTGGCGCAGGCCGCTCTCAACGTCCACCCACACCAGCGCATGGTCATCACCGGTCCAGAACTCTGCCAAGAAACGCCCCGACACTGCCG
>NZ_JBEXLC010000142.1:0-23095 GCF_040609795.1 Nocardia sp. NPDC004604 | reverse complement strand
GCAAAGACGACTCAGAAGTTACCGCACATAGTAGGTCGCTATGTGTGCTAACTCCGTAGTGCCGGATTGGGCGCAGGACGCTCTGCTGTAGCGAAGCCGCCACCGGACTGGTCAGGACGCTGGGGTCCGGGGGTTCGACGGCCGCGATCGGGGCGCGGCCGAACGGACCGATGACGTCCGGGAGCCCGGAAGTGTTGAGCAGCTTGGAGAATTCGTTGGGCAGGCGGCGCAACCAGTTCGGGGAGACCTCGTTGACGTCGGCCAGCACCTTCGAACCATTGATGGCCGAGGCGATGGCGGGCTGCGAGGAGGTGGCCAGCGGCAGTGCCAGCAGCCATGCGGTGACCAGCACCGCCACCGCCTGCAACAGCGCACCGATGACGCTGTCCACACTGCGGGTGAACGGATGGCGCATACCGCCGCGCGCGGCCCGGCCCAGAACCATGCCCGCGACCTCGCCGACAATGACCAGCAGCACGATCAACAGCACGCCGGTGAGCACCCGCGGTCTGCCCTCGTTGACGTGGATCAGAATGTGCGGCGCAATGAGAATCCCCGCTACCGCGCCGAGCACGACGCCGAGGAAGGCCAGGGCGGAGGCCACCGCGCCCTGCCGCCAGCCGGAAGAGGCGGCCAGCAGTGCGAGCAGGACCACCGCGATATCGAGCCAAGCCGATGAGGTCATAACGTCATCCCTACGGCCGCAAGCGCGGTCTCTAGATCACGGACATCGCTGTGGTCCCATTCCCGTTCCCACCCGGCGGCCTTGCAGATTCCGGCCAGAATGCCGCCGGTCAGCCCCCACACCAGCATGCCGTCGACCTGGAAAGCCGCGCTCTGATAGCCGAGGCTGCCACGCACCATGAAGCGGTTCGCCGGTTCCAACAGGTCGGCCAGCGGCACCCGCACGACCCGTTCGGTCTCGGTCTGATTGACCACCTGGACCGCCCGCGGGGTGTGCCAGTAGGCCACCACCGGGGTCACATCGAAGCGGGACGGGGGCACGAACAGTTTCGGCAGCACGGCGAAGGGTTCTACGCCATCGCGCGCCAGCCCGGTCTCCTCACAGGCCTCGCGCAGCGCGGTGTCGATCGGTCCGGAGTCGCCGGGATCGACGGCACCGCCCGGAAAGGCGACCTGACCGCGGTGCTGGCGCATGGTCGACGCGCGCTGGGTGAGCAGCACATCCGCGTCGGCGGGCAGGCCGCCGGGGGCGTCGGGATCCGGTTCGGGCGAGCCGCTGAACAGCACGAGGACGGCCGCCTGCCGTGGTGTGCTGTTGACGATCATCGCCCGCCGCAACGCGCGTGCCAAGGTCAACGTGTCGGTGGCGTCGGTATTCGGGTCCGCCGCCCGACGCAGCCACTTCGGGATGCTGTCGGGCGTGGGGATCTCGGTCATGCCGCAACTCCCAGCTTGTTCGCGACCGTATCGGCGATATCGTCGACGCCGGTGAAGGCGCGCACGACCACCTCGGCGACCGAACCGTCCGCACGCAATAGCACCGATACCGGTAGCACCGCGGGCGCGCCCACCGCGGTGCGGACCTTGGCGCGCGGATCGAGCACGCCGGGCAATGTCACCCGCAAATCGGTCAGCAACGCGAGCGCCCTCGCCTCATCAGGATCGCTGTGCACGGTCAGCACGGTAATCGCGTTTCCGGCGCGTCGCGCGTACTCCTGCACATCCGGCAACTCTTTGGCGCACGGTCCACACCAGTACGCCCACAGGTTCAGCAGTGCCGGTTTACCCGTGAGCGCGGCCGCCAGATCGACCGGCTTTCCGTCGGCCAGACAGCCGAGGCCGAGTCCGGCAACCGGCCCGTGCCCCACCGCATCCGCCGCTGGCACCGGACATTGGGTGAGTCCGGCGGCACTGCGGGCGGTGAGTGCGGCCGTTGTTCCGGAATTCGCCGGATGGTCGCTGCCCGCCGCGGTGTCGTCGCCATGGCGCGGCCATAGCGCGACCGCCGAGGCCACCACGATGATCAACCCTGCCAGCGCCAAGCGCGCCCAGACAGGTATCCGTCTCACCGGCCCACCAGCTCGAGCAGATGCTCCGCCTCCGGACCCTTCACCAGCTTGGCCGCGGCCTCCGGATCGGTCGGCCCGGCCCCGAACGATGGGCAGTCCTTGGCCAGAATGCAGGCACCGCATGCGGGTTTGCGGGCATGACAGACCCGGCGCCCGTGGAAAATCACGCGATGGGACAGCATCGTCCATTCCTTGCGCTCGATCAGCTCGCCGATGGCGTGCTCGACCTTCACCGGATCTTCCTCGGTGGTCCATGCCCAGCGGCGCACCAAGCGGCCGAAATGGGTGTCGACTGTGATGCCGGGCACCCCGAAGGCGTTGCCGAGGATGACGTTGGCAGTTTTGCGGCCGATGCCGGGCAACTGCACCAATTCCTCGAGGGTGTGAGGCAATTCACCGTCGTGACGTTCGACCAGTGCCTGTCCGAGCCCGATCAGGGAACTGGTCTTATTGCGGAAGAAGCCGGTCGGCCGGATGTATTCCTCCAGCTCAGCGCGGTTCGCCTCGGCATAGGCGCGGGCATCGCGGTACTTGGCGAACAGCGCGGGTGTGGTCAGATTCACCCGTTCATCGGTGCACTGCGCGGAAAGTATTGTCGCGACCGCCAATTCGAGCGGAGTGGTGAAGTCGAGTTCACAGTGCGCGTTCGGAAAAGCCACCGCGAGCGCACGGTCCATCCGGCGGGCTCTTCGGGTCAGGCCCAGCTGGGTTTCCGCTTGTCGCGCTCGGGATTTGCGTTTCGGAACGGGGACCGCGGCGGGTTGCGCATCGGTCGCCTCGGCGGCAGGGGAAGGCCCGCTGACGGCGGCTGTGGAGGGGGAGACACGCACCCGTCCACCATACGGAACCACGCGACAACGGTGCCCTCCTAGATCTCTTGCCGTGTTCCATCTGAGACCTAGACCGTGTTTACTGCTCGTCATGCAAGGACTCGCTGTGGTGCTCTTCCCAGTGGTGCTGATGCTGTTTGCACTGGGCATGGAGCGGGTCGAGAATCGGCTCCGCAAACTTCTCGAACCCGACGAAGAGGTTCAGCAGTACCTGGACAAGGCAAGCAACGCCGAAGTGAAGGAGCTGACGAAGCTCGGACTGCCCGCCGCGGTGGCACGGATGCGCAGGCGCCGGTCCCGTGGTGAAGAACTGGACGTCGCACGCGCCAGCTGAAAGCCCTACCAACCGGTACCTGGCACGGCGCGCAATCCACTCGTTACGTGGTGTCTGTCACTACGCTGCTCTGATGCCGCGTAGACTGCGCTGTTGGCCGATTCGCTTCGGTCCAGGACAGAGCCATTTCCCATAAGGAGCACATTCGTGGACGAGGCCCTCGCCAGAGCAGGCATCTTCCAAGGCGTAGAGCCCACCGCGGTGGCGGCTCTAGCCAAACAACTGCAGCCCGTGGATTTTCCGCGCGGGCATGTCATCTTCAATGAGGGCGAGCCAGGCGACCGGTTGTACATCATCACCTCGGGCAAGGTGAAGATCGGACGGCGTTCCCCGGACGGCAGAGAGAACCTGCTGACCATCATGGGCCCGTCGGACATGTTCGGTGAGCTGTCGATCTTCGACCCGGGTCCGCGTACCTCGACCGCGACCACCGTGACCGAGGTGCGCGCGGTCACCATGGACCGTGACGCACTCAAGTCCTGGATCGACCAGCGGCCCGAGATCGCCGAGCAGTTGCTCCGCGTCCTCGCCCGCCGTTTGCGCCGCACCAATAATAACCTTGCCGACCTGATCTTCACCGATGTTCCCGGCCGGGTCGCCAAGGCATTGCTGCAGCTCGCACAGCGGTTCGGTACCCAGGAGGCCGGTGCGCTGCGGGTCACCCACGACCTCACCCAGGAGGAGATCGCCCAGCTGGTCGGCGCCTCCCGCGAGACCGTGAACAAGGCGCTGGCCGACTTCGCGCATCGCGGCTGGCTGCGGCTGGAGGGCAAGAGCGTGCTGATCTCCGACTCCGAGCGCCTGGCCCGCCGCGCGCGCTGACGCTCGACCGATATCGGCGACCGGATATCCGGCCGCCGCACTGCCGTGCTGCGGCGGATGTACGCCGTGGCACAAATACGAAAGCACGCTGAGTTCAGCGCTCCACTGAACTCAGCGTGCTGTTGTGCTCTCCCGACGCCTAGTTCTACTCGGCGCGCAGGTACTCGAGCTGCGCCTGTACCGAACTGCGCGCGGCCAGCCACAGTCGCTTGTCGACATCGGCATAGACCTTGCGCACCACCGCCATCGCGCCCGCGTTCGGACCGAGCACGCGCAGCGCCTCCCGCACTTGGTCGAGACGCTCCTGCCGATGCGCGATGTAGTACCGGGCGACCGGCTCCAGATCGGGGTGGTCCGGACCGTGCGCCGGTAGCAACGCACGTCCCGCGCCCACCTCGACCAGTCTGTCCAGCGATGCCAGGTAGTCGGCGAGGGTGCCGTCGCTGGAATCCAGCACGGTGGTGCCGGAGCCGAGGATGGTGTCACCGGTCAGCACCGCGTCGTCGAGGACGAAGCTCACCGAATCCTTGGTGTGGCCAGGGGTGTCGAGGACGGTGATCCGGAGACCGGCCGCCTCGATCACCTCGCCGTCGAGCAGCGGTGCGTCGGCGCCGTGCAGGAAGTCGGCGGTCCTGGCCCGCACCGGAGTACCCGTCAGCTGGACCAGCCGGTCGATGCCGCCGGTGTGGTCGTGATGCCGATGGGTGATCAGGGTGAGCGCGATATTGCCGTCGGTGGCGCGGGCGATGGTCTCGCTGTGCGCCTTATCCTTCGGTCCCGGATCGACGACCACGTACTCCGATTGCCCCGGGGCGCGCAACAGCCAGGTGTTGGTGCCCTCCAGCGTCATCTGGCCCGGATTGTCCGCGAGTACAACCGCCGCGGTCGGCGTGACCTGGCGCAGCTGGCCGTATGCGGGATGGGTGAGCGTCATAGGAGTACCCCAGTCGATCGAAAACCTTGCCTGCGAACCTGTCTAGCGCACTTCCGCGATCAGTTCGACCTCGACGGGGGTGTTGCGGGGCAGCTCGGCAACGCCGACCGCGGAGCGCGCGTGCACGCCCGCATCACCGAAGACCGCACCGAGCAGCTCCGAGGCACCATTGATGACCTGCGGCTGATCGGTGAATCCCGGTGCAGACGCGACGAATCCGACGACCTTGACGATCCGCACCACCGCATCGAGCCCGACCAGATCGTGTACTGCGGCGATCGCGTTCAGCGCGCAGAGCTTCGCCGCCTCCTTGGCCTGCTCGACCGAGACCTCGGCGCCGACCTTGCCGGTCGCCGAGAGCTGCCCGTCCGCGAACGGCAGCTGCCCGGAGGTGTAGACGAGCGAGCCGGTCCGGATCGCCGGAATATATGCGGCGACCGGGGCCACCACCGGCGGCAAGGTCAGGCCGAGCTGGGCGAGATTCTTCTCCCACTGTGTCATTGCCGAATCCCTTCGCTTATTTTTGGCGCTTGAGGTAGGCGACGTGCTGTTCGCCGGTCGGACCCGGGAGCACGGTCACCAGCTCCCAGCCATCGGCGCCCCACTGGTCCAGGATCTGCTTGGTCGCATGCGTGAGCAGCGGAACGGTGGCGTATTCCCACACCTTCGAATCACTCATGTCCGAGACTGTATCTTTGGCCGCGCGGGCGCGGCGTGTTCGCGGCCCCTAATGTCAGCATCGTGTAGCGATTCGATGAGGGGTGGTGGTCGGGCGACGGGTGGGCCTCGCGTCCGAGCCGTCGAGATTCGCGACTTCGTCGCATGCGCTTCGACGACTCGGCTGAGTTCGATGGCCGAGCCTTCGGCTCGGACGCGAGACGGGCCGCGAACGTCGCTCGTAAGACTCGCTCCGTGGTGGTCACCGATGTGCGGATCGTTCACTTGCTTCGAGCGCTCAGGCGTTTGGTGCGAAGGTGTTCGGGCGCCGCCGGCGATGCACGTGCCAGAAGCACACCGGCCTCGAGCAAGCCGCTGGTGGGACCGACTCCCTGACGGTCGATAAGGGCGAGGCTCTCCCGGTGCCGCAAGAAATGCGAGTCTCGCTGTCTGGGACGGAGCAGCTCAAAAACCGACTAGTAACCATATCGCTGGGGCGTGATCTGAGGACGGGTTATAGGCTCGCGATCGTGGGAGTACCAACAGCAGTGCCCATTTCGGCGGAGCCGGGGCCAGAAACGGGTTGGCCGGAGCGCGCGGATAAGGCCCGCTTGCACTATGTCTCCGGCAAAGGGGGAACCGGCAAGTCGACGGTCGCTGCGGCGCTCGCGCTCGCGCTGGCCGCGGGCGGACGGCGGGTGCTGTTGGTAGAGGTGGAGAGCAGACAGTCCATTGCCCAGCTCTTCGATCTGCCGCCGTTGCCGCCCACCGAGACCAGGATCGCTACCGCGGACGGTGGCGGTGAGGTAGTCGCGCTGGCACTCGATATCGAGCACGCCTTTCTCGAATACCTCGATATGTTCTACAACTTGGGCTTCGCCGGGCGGGCCATGCGCCGGGTCGGCGCCATCGAATTCGTCACCACGATCGCGCCCGGTCTGCGCGATGTCATCCTGACCGGCAAGATCAAGGAATGCGCGGTCCGGGTGGATAAGCAGGGCAAGCCGGTATTCGACGAAATCGTCGTCGACGCACCGCCGACCGGACGGATCGCCAGCTTCCTCGATGTCACCCAGGCCATGGTCGAAGTGGCCAAGGGCGGGCCGATCGCCTCGCAGGCCGAGGGCGTTTCGAATCTGCTGCACTCCGATCAGACGATGATCCACCTGGTCACCCTGCTCGAGGCGCTGCCGGTGCAGGAAACCGCCGACGCCGTCGCCGAGCTCACCGCCAATGACCTGCGCATCGGCACCGTCATCGTGAACCGCACGACCAAGGGCCAGCTCCCGGCCGAGGTGCGCAATAGGGCCGCACGCGGTGACATCGACCGCGACGCCATTCGCGCCGGCCTCACTGAGGCCGGAATCTCGCTGCCGGATCAGGACTTCCAGGGTCTGATCACCGAAACCATCGAGCACGCGGCCACTCTGCAGGCACAAGACGATAGCGCCGCCGAACTCGCGAAGGTCGATGTGGCTCGGATATATCTGCCTGCACTCGCCGACGGCATGGATCTGGGCGGCCTATATGAACTGGCCGAACATCTGAGTAAGCAGGGGGTCCGATGAGCAGCCCGAATGTAGCAGCGCAACTGGATATTTCGCGGATCATCGAGGATCCCACTGCGCGGGTGGTGGTCTGCTGCGGCTCCGGCGGCGTCGGCAAGACGACCACTGCTGCCGCCATCGGACTGCGCGCGGCGGAACAGGGCCGCAAGGTCGTGGTGCTCACCATCGATCCCGCGCGGCGACTGGCCCAGTCACTCGGTGTCGCCGATCTGGACAATAGCCCGCAGCGGGTGGCACTCGGCCCCGAGGCCAAGGGCGAACTACACGCGATGATGCTCAATATGCGTCGCACCTTCGACGATATGGTGCTCGAGCACACCAGTCCGGAGAAGGCGGAGCAGATTTTCGCCAACCCCTTCTATCAGACGGTCGCGTCCTCCTTCGGCGGCACGCAGGAGTACATGGCGATGGAAAAGCTCGGTCAGCTGGCCGCGCGCAAGGAGTGGGACCTCATCGTGGTCGACACTCCCCCGTCCCGCAACGCACTGGATTTCCTCGACGCGCCCAAGCGTCTCGGAAACTTCTTGAACGGCAGGATGATCCGGGTCATCATGGCTCCCGGTCGCGGTGTCACCCGATTGGTTACCGGTGCGATGAGCCTGGCCGTGCGCGCTGTGTCGACCATTGTCGGCGGGCAGATGCTCAAGGACGCGTCGAACTTCCTGCAGTCGCTGGAATCGCTGTTCGGCGGCTTTCAGGATCGCGCGGACCGTACCTACACGATGCTGTCCAAGCCGAGCACACACTTCCTGGTGGTCGCGGCGGCCGAACCGGACGCACTGCGCGAGGCGTCGTTCTTCGTCGACCGCCTCGCGACCGAACGCATGCCGCTGGCCGGATTGGTACTGAATCGAACCCATCCGGTGCTCAGCGCATTGCCCGCCGATCACGCGCTCACCATCGCCGATCAGCTGGCCGAATCCGATCCGCTCACCGCCGCGGTGCTGCGCATTCACGCGCAGCGAGTCGCCACCGCCAAGCGCGAACAGCATCTGCTGCACCGGTTCACCGGCGCGCATCCGCGGGTGCCGATCGCCTCGGTGACCGCGCTGCCCTTCGAGGTCTCTGATCTGGAGGCGCTGCGGGCGGTGGGTGTTCAGCTCACCGATGCGCATACGGTCGAGGTAACCGCCTGATCGTGACGTTCGAGCCGAAATCGCTTGGGCCACCGTGGCATTCTGATGCTGGATTGATATAGCCCCACTAACGGAACCGAGCCCGCAAGCGCGGGCTCGGTTCCATTTTCCAGGGTTAGATTGCTACTTGATGCTGACGCTGAGCCTGGAAAAAGTCCGCCCAGGACGTCACCTCCGGGTGCTGCTTGAGCAGCGCACGACGCTGCCGTTCGGTCATTCCACCCCACACGCCGAACTCGACTCGATTGTCGAGTGCATCGGCCCCACATTGCATCAGCACCGGGCAGTGCCTGCAGATCGTCGCCGCCTTGCGCTGCGCCGCGCCGCGGACGAACAGTTGATCAGGGTCTACTTCCTTGCATCGCGCCTGGGCAACCCAGGCGATCCTTGCTTCGGCCTGCTCCACGTCCAATCGAGCGATGGGGGTTGTCATGTGCATTTGGTGTGCCCCTTTGCAGTCCGAACACCGGGTCAACGGCGCTCCAGAATCGCGTGTCAGTGCGCAGCAACCCAAACCCCGCTGCGAACTGCACCACATTCCACTTTGAGTGTTAGCTCTATCACACTGGGTTCTCAATCTAGGTAAAGGTATGGCCTCTGCGCAAGACCGTCCCGAGACTTTTTGGTACGTCCGTCCATGCAAACGTGATCGAGAACCGGGCGGTCGACCCGACAGGTGGTTCGCCCTTCAACGACACGCGGGATTCCATCCCGCGACACGCCGATTCGGGCAGGCGAACCGCCAGATCCGAGGGACTGACAAACACACCCGAGAGCGCTGGATCGGCACCCCGTAGTCTTGGCGTCGTGCCGATCACACATACGCTCGCGAGGCTGTGCGGCAGCTGCGCGCTGGCCGCCGTGCTCGTCGCCGGGTTGTTGTTCCCTCTCGCAGGCGGTTTCGGGTTCGTCTCCAACCGTGCCGCCGACGCCGTCGACAATGTGTCCTCAGAACTGGTGGAGGGCACCGTCCCCGCCGTCTCGACCATGGTCGATATCAATGGAACGCCCATCGCCTGGCTGTACGAGCAGCGCCGTTTCGAGGTCCCAAGCAACATGATCTCCAACGACATGAAGTTGGCGATCGTCTCCATCGAGGACCGGCGCTTCGCCCAACACGAAGGCGTGGACTGGCAGGGCACGCTACGCGCGTTCCTCACCAATACGAGCAGCGGTGAGGTGCAGCAGGGTGCGTCCACCCTCGACCAGCAGTATGTGAAGAACTTCCAGCTGCTCGTCGTCGCAAAGACCGATGCCGAGCGTCGGGCCGCCATCGAGACCACCCCGGCGCGCAAGCTGCGCGAGATCCGGATGGCGCTCACCCTGGACCGGGAGCTGACCAAGGACGAGATCCTCACCCGCTACCTGAACCTCGTCCCGTTCGGAAATGCCTCCTACGGCATCCAGGACGCGGCGCAGACCTACTTCGGCGTCGACGCGGTGAACCTGAATGTGCCCCAGTCGGCGATGCTGGCCGGCATGGTGCAGTCCAGCTCGAAGCTGAACCCCTACACCAATCCCGAGGGCGTGCTGCAGCGGCGCAATACCGTGCTGGACACCCTGATCCAGAACATCCCCAGCCGCGCCGAGGAGTTCCGCAAGGCCAAGACCGAACCGCTCGGCGTGCTGCCCGAGCCGAAGGGGCTGCCGCGCGGCTGCATCGCCGCCAACGACCGCGGCTTCTTCTGCGATTACGCAATGCAGTACCTGGCCGATGCCGGCATCAGCCGCGAACAGATCAATACCGGCGGCTATACGATCAAGACCACTCTCGATCCGGCCCTGCAGGACTCCGTGAAGCGCTCGGTCACCGAGGCCGCGAACCCGAACCTCGACGATGTCGCACAGGTCATGTCGGTGGTCGGCCCCGGACAGGATTCGCATCCGCTGCTCGCCATGGCCAGCAGCCGCACCTACGGCCTGAACCGGAATGCCAACGAAACGGTGCAGCCGCAGCCGTATTCAATGGTCGGTGACGGCGCGGGCTCGATTTTCAAGCTCTTCACCACGGCCGCCGCCATGGAGAAGGGCATGGGTATCAATGCCCAGCTCGATGTGCCGGGCCGGTTCGAGGCGAAGGGCATGGGTAACGGTGGTGCGCGCGGCTGCCCGCCGGCCACCTACTGCGTGCAGAACGCGGGCAATTACAAGTCGCCGATGTCGGTGACCGAGGCGCTGGCCACCTCGCCGAATACCGCATTCGTCAAGCTGATCCAGGCCGTCGGCGTCACCCCAACGGTCGATATGGCGGTGCGCCTCGGCATGCGCTCCTACACCGAGGCGGGCACCTCTGGGCACGGCAACCAGAGCCTCGCGGACATGATCAAGGACCAGAACCTGGGCTCGTTCACCCTCGGCCCGGTCGCGATCAACCCGCTCGAACTCTCGAATGTGGCCGCCACCTTGGCTTCCGGCGGTCGGTGGTGCCCGCCGTCGCCGATCAAGGAGGTGATCGACCGCTCCGGCCGGACGGTGCCGCTCACCCAGCAGGCCTGCGAACAGGTCGTCGACCCCGGACTGGCGAACACCCTGGCCAACGCGATGGGCCAGGACGACATCAGCGGTACCGCCGCCGGTGCCGCGCGGTCCACCGGCTGGAATGCGCCGCTGTCGGCCAAGACGGGAACCACCGAGAGCCACCGCTCCTCGGCCTTCGTCGGCTTCACCAACTCGCTGGCGGCCGCGGCCTACATCTATGGCGACAGCCCGACGCCGGGCGAGATCTGCTCGTTCCCGCTGCGCGGCTGCGGCGACGGCAATCTCTTCGGTGGCAATGAACCCGCGCGCACCTGGTTCAACGCGGTCAAGCCGGTGCTCGGGAACTTCCCGCCGCCCGCACTGCCGCCGCTGGACGATAAATATGTGCGTGGGTCGAATCAGGCCCAGGTCCCCGATGTCACCAATATGTCACAGGGCCAGGCGACTGCCGCGCTGGTCGCGGCTGGCTTCCAGGTCTCGCCGGTGAACGGTCCCGGTGCGCCGCCGAAGGGGACGGTGATGGGGACCGCGCCGAATGGATCGGCGATTCCCGGGTCGGTGATCACGATCTATATCAGTGATGGGACGCAACGGGTCCCGACGCCCGCGCCCGGCCCCGCCGCGCCACCGGGAGTTCCGATTCCGGGCCTGCCCGGCATCCCCGGGTTCCCGAGTATCCCGGGATTCCCGGCCCCTCGATAGCGCCTCGACAAGATGAAACCGCCGACCCGGATTGATCCGGGTCGGCGGTTTCGTTATATCCGTCTCGGGACAGGTGCTACAGGCGCGCCTTCACGGCGGCCGAGAGCCGCGCGCCATCGGCCTTGCCCGCGGCGATCGCGGTGGCGGCCTTCATGACCTGGCCCATCTGTCGCATGCCCGGCCGCTCGCCGAGTTCCTGGGCGACCTGGGCGATCGCGGTGTCGGCCACATCGGCGACCTCCGCGTCGGTCAGCTGGCTCGGCAGATATTCATCGATGATGCGCGCCTCGGCATGCTCATTGGCGGCCAGTTCGCCACGCCCGGCCTGGGTGTAGACCTCGGCCGATTCGCTGCGCTTCTTCGCCTCTTTCTGCAGCACAGCAATGACCTCGGCGTCGGAGAGTTCCCGCGCCTGTGCGCCCGCCACCTCGGCGGTCTGGATGGCGGCAAGCAGCATCCTGAGGGTGGCGAGGCGCAGCGTGTCCTTGGCTTTCATCGCGGCGGTCATATCCGCGCGCAGCTGCGATTTGAGTTCCGACATGTGCCACACGGTAGCCGCTTCCCTGTTCCCGGCCCACTACATTTGGCGTCCTGTCGTATTGGCAATGCTCCCGGGGGCCGCAGGGCCGAATTGACCGCACCACACCGCTAGCGATTGCTTGCAGGTCGCTCGAAAGAACCTGCCCGCTTGTGCGGAAACACACTCGGCGTTCCGCACCGGGGTCACCTATGCTGGGCAAATGCCCGTAATCTCGACCGCCGCCATCCGACGAACCGCCTTGGGAGCCGCCGGGGCTGCGGTGGCCGGTATCGGCTACGCCTCGCTGATCGAACGAAACGCCTTCGTCCTGCGTGAGGCCACGATGCCGGTACTACAGCCGGGCTCGTCATCGCTACGGGTGCTGCACATCAGTGATCTGCACATGATGCCAGGTCAGAAGCTCAAGCAGCAGTGGCTGCGGGAGCTGGACCGGCTGGAGCCGGATCTGGTCGTCAATACCGGTGACAACCTGTCGCATCAGAAGTCGGTGCCCGCGGTGGTTCAGGCCCTCGGCGGCTTGCTTTCCCGCCCGGGCCTTTTCGTTTTCGGCAGCAATGACTACTTCGCGCCGGTGCCGAAGAATCCGGCGAAGTACTTCAAGAAGGACCACCGGCGGGTCTACGGTGCACCGCTGCCGTGGAAGGACCTGCGCGCGGCCTTCACCGAGCGTGGCTGGCTGGATCTGACCCACGTCCGCCGCGATGTCGAGGTCTCCGGCTTTCGGATCGCGAGCGCGGGCGTCGACGATCCGCATCTGCAGCGCGACCGGTACGACACCATCGCGGGCGCACCCAACCCGCTCGCCGTGCTGAGCATCGGCCTGACCCACTCGCCCGAACCCCGGGTACTGGACCGCTTCGCCGAGGACGGCTACGACCTGGTCATGGCCGGGCACACCCACGGCGGTCAGCTGTGCCTGCCCGGATACGGTGCGCTGGTCACCAACTGCGGTATCGACCGTTCCCGGGTGAAGGGCTCCTCCAAGTGGGGTACGCACACCCAGTTGCATGTCTCCGCGGGTCTGGGCACCTCGCCGTGGGCGCCGTACCGCTTCTGCTGCCGCCCCGAGGCCACGCTGCTGACTCTGGTCGCCGCGCCGCCGACGCGTCCCAATGCCGATAGCGGCCAGGGCGTTTCACCCTCGGAAGCCATCGCACGCTGAGTTCGGCTAAGGTCCCTTGCCGAGACTGACGTCAGGCAGGGGAACCAGTGTGAGTGATTTCGACGACCGGCGCGGCGAATCGACGGATTCGGGTCGGCCCGGGACGCCGTATCAACAACAGCATTACGGCGCCGGACAATTCGGTCCTGCACTGGGACAGTCCGAGCATTCCACCCCCGCCGCTGACACCCGGCCGGCGCAGGCGCACAACACATTCGGTGCGCCGGTACACCTCGATCCGCCGGCATCGCCGCCGGGCGGCGGTGCGCCGAACTGGCCCCACGGCACCAATGACGCGGCGGGTTCCTTGCAGTGGCAACCCGGCCACACCGGATCGACCCGAACGGTAAGCGCGCAGGGACAATTCAAACCCACGACAGAGTGGGAACCCACAGCGACCGCCACGGCACCGCGCAAATCCACCTCGGCATCGCAGACCGGCCGAGGCCAGTACGGCTCAACGGCGCAATTCCAGGCCGGTGCAACAGCATTCGGGCCGCAGGGGCCAACCCGCGCGGCCCATGGACAAGACGCCGGCCTGAACGCGCTCTTCGGCGACCGCATCACACCGGACGCATTGCGCCCGAATCGCAGCCGGGACCGGCGCGGTATCGCCTTGGTCGCCGCCGCGGTGGCGGCGCTGGTGGTCGCGGGCGGAGCGACGGCGATCGTGTTCGCCAATAGCGGCCCGGATAACACCTCCGCGCAGAATCCGGCGCCATCGATGGTGAGTGCGCTCACGCCAACGGCGTCGCATACCCCCGCACATTCCAGCACCAGCCAGCCCAGCGCCCCGGCCAATCACGAAACCCCGGTCGTACCCGGCTATCAGGTGGTGGTGGCATCGGACCTCGGCGCCGCCTATGACGTGCCCGCCGACTGGACCGTGGCACCCGACGGCAAGGTCGGCGGTTTCGGCGAGCCGCCCAATGCCGTCACCGGTAAGGGCCTGGCGACCGAGGGGAAGAGCTACTGCCCCGGCTCCACCCGCACCGTGGCCTTCCTGACCGGTTCCCAGGACGCCGATTCGGCAACCGCGGCAACCGAACTCGGCACCAGGACCGCCAAGATCGCGTACACGAACTCACCGGGCGGCACGCCGAGCCCCGCACAGCCGCTCACCTCCCTCGACGGCTCCCAGCACGGCATGTTCGTGGAGACCAGGGGCACCGCCGCCAAGGCCAATCCCGGCTGCGCGACGGAGTACGCCGTCTACACCTTCGCCACCCCCACCGATAACGGCAGCTTCGTCATGGTGATCACCGCCGATACCGGCGTGCCCAATGCCGTCGATGCGGCGACCGCGCAGCGCATCTTCACCAGCATTCGACCCCATGAAGGATGATTGACCTGCCGGTTTAACGTCTGGACCTGAGCTGTTGTAAGCTACTGCAGGTTCGATTCACGGGGTGTGGCGCAGCTTGGTAGCGCGCTTCGTTCGGGACGAAGAGGTCGCAGGTTCAAATCCTGTCACCCCGACTCGTGGTTGAGACGAACGGCTCCGCCCCCGGCCCTCGCAGGCCGGGGGCGGAGCTGTTTGCGCTGGTTGGCCCGACGGTACGGGGTCGGCCACCACACCGCACAGGCGATGACCGCTAGTAGCCCGGATATCAGGGCCAGCAATCCGACGATCACGAACGCTTCCATCGCTACCTCCCGACACTGCTCGTAGGTGCACCCGGCGCCGAGGGCGGATCGCCACCGACGGACGGCGCGGGAAGGCTGTCGGCGAGTCATCTCCGCTGGCTCCGCTACCCCGCGCCGGGCCGCTCATCAGCCTGCTGCGGCAATGTGTCCTGCAGTGGCGCGGCGGCGTTGCCAAGGTGTTGCTGTCTGCTCCACCTCACTGTGCACCGCCGGTGAGAAGTTCCGGAAGGAGGCGCGCCGAGGACGGGACCGAATGACAGCATGGTTGTTCCGATATGTCCCTTGATGTCCCGTATGAGCGGTGAGCACACTCTTACCGCTTGCTAACTTGCGGACATCTCGACGAAACGCGAGGTCCATAGCGTATACACGCATGTCGACACGGGTGGCCACACAGGCGGATGCGGCGGGACGACCGTTGCGGGACGTGGTTTATACGACGCTGCGCGGCGAGCTGATGAACGGGGATATCAGGTTCGGCGAGCGCCTGACCGAACCCAAGCTGTCGGCTCGGTTCGGGATATCCAGGACGCCGATCCGCGAGGCGCTGACGGTGCTGTGCTCGGACGGGCTGTTGCAGCGCGAGGAGTACGGCTTCACCCCGGTGCGGCCCAGCATTCCACTGATCCGCGATCTCTACGAGCTGCGAATCACCTTGGAGCTCAGTGGAATTCAGCGGGCCATCGACAATCCGGCGGTGGTGCACGATCACGCGCTGCTCGCGGCCGAGCGGGAGGCCTGGCGGGTCCTGCGGGCGGATCCGCCCGAGCAGGAGCCCGGTTTCGTGGTCCGGGACGAGGAATTCCACGTCACCCTGCTGACCGCGGCGGGCAATGCCGAGCTGGTGCGCTCGTTGCAGGCGGTGAATTCCCGGATCCGGCATGTGCGGATGTACGACTTCATGGTCAACAACCGCATCGAGACCACCATCTCCGAACATCTGGGAATTCTGGATGCCGTACTGGCACAGGATCTTCCGCTGGCCTACCGGCTACTGCACACCCATATCGGCGAATCGCTCGATGTGGTCCTCGATCGGGTCACGCGGGCCATTGCCGCGATGTCCCTGGCAACTGAATAGGGAGATTCCGGTGGCACTGGAGTTCGATACCGTCCTGGTCGCCAATCGTGGCGAGATAGCCTGTCGGATCATGCGCACGGCCCGCGCATTGGGCCTGAAGACCGTTGCGGTGTACTCGGATGCCGACGCTGGTGCGGCACATGTCGAAATCGCCGATGTCGCGATATATCTGGGGCCGAGCCCGGCCGCCGAATCGTATTTGCGAGCGGACCGGGTGATCGATGCGGCGTTGTCGACCGGTGCGGGCGCGATACATCCTGGATACGGGTTCCTTTCGGAGAATGCGGATTTCGCTACGGCCGTCACTGAAGCGGGTATTGCGTTCGTCGGACCGACGCCGGAACAGCTGCGTATATTCGGCGATAAGCACACCGCCCGCGAGACAGCCAGATCCGTTGGCGTGCCGCTGATTCCGGGCAGCGGGCTGCTCGAATCGGCCGAGCACGCGGTGGCCGAAGCCGAGCGCATCGGCTATCCGGTGATGCTCAAGGCGGTCGGTGGTGGCGGCGGTATCGGCATGCAGGCCTGCGGCAATGCCGATGAGTTGCGCGCGGCGTATCGGCGGGTGCAGCGGCTGGCCGCGACGAACTTCTCCTCGACCGGCGTCTTCCTGGAGCGGTTCGTGGCGCGGGCCAGGCATATCGAGGTACAGCTTTTCGGTGACGGTCGCGGCCGCGTGGTCAGTCTCGGCACCCGGGATTGTTCGCTGCAGCGGCGCAATCAGAAGGTGCTGGAGGAGGCGCCAGCGCCCGGGCTCCCGCCGGGGCTGTCTGAGCAGTTGCTCGCGGCCTCGCGTGAGTTGGCCAGGTCGGTCGGGTATCGGTCGGTGGGCACGGTCGAATTCGTTTATGACGTCGACCGCGGTGCGGCCTCATTCCTGGAGATGAATACCCGGCTGCAGGTCGAGCATCCGGTGACCGAGGCGGTGACCGGGGTCGATCTGGTCGAGTGGATGCTGCGGCTCGCGGGCGGGGACTCCGCGATGGTGGACGAACAGCCCGAGAGCGGACCGGCGATCACCGGCTGGGCGGTCGAGGCGCGGGTCTACGCCGAGGATCCGGGGCACGATTACCGGCCAAGTGCCGGATTGATCACCTCGGCGGCCTTCCCGGATCAGACCGCTCGATCCGCGCCCGGTATTCGGGTCGATACCTGGATCGCCACGGGGACCGAGGTCAGCCCGTTCTACGATCCACTGCTCGCCAAGGTGATCGCATCGGGGTCAAGCCGTGACGCCGCCTTCGCAGAGTTGCGCGATGCGCTGGCCGCGACGCGGATCTATGGCGTCCAAACCAATCTCACCCAATTGCGTGCCGCCGGTGCCGATGCCGTCGTGCTCGCCGCCGAGCATGTCACGACCACGCTGGCCGATATCCGGCTCGCCGGGCAGCGCATCGATGTGCTGCGTGGCGGCACGATGACCACGATTCAGGACCATCCGGGTCGAATCGGCCTGTGGCAGGTCGGCATTCCGCCATCCGGTCCAATGGACGATCTCTCGTTCACCCTGGCGAATGCCGCCGTCGGAAACCCCTCGGGCGTACCGGCACTGGAATGCACGCTGCAGGGTCCGCAGCTGTGCTTCGCCGATACCACCGTGGTGTGCGTGACGGGCGCGCAGACGCCGGTCACGGTGGATGGACAGCCGGTTGCCATGTGGGAACCGGTGACCGTCCCGGCCGGATCAGTGCTCGATATCGGGGCACCCGCCGACGCCGGATTGCGCACCTACCTCGCGGTGCGCGGCGGCATCGATGCGCCGCTGTATCACGGTAGTGCCGCCACCTTCACCCTCGGCGGTTTCGGCGGCAGCACCGGCAAAGCCGTTGCGGCGGGCGATGTTCTGGGTGTTGTCGCGAATCGGACCGAACTCGATGCACCGCGCGCGGTGCCGGTCGACGAGCGACCCGAATTCACCCATATCTGGCGATTGGCTGTCGGAATCGGCCCGCAGACCTCACCCGCATACTTCACCGACGCGGATATGGACCAGTTCTATTCGCACCCTTGGAAAGTCGGCAGCCACGCGAATCGCACCGGCATTCGCCTGGAGGGGCCGAAGCCGACCTGGTCGCGCACCGATGGCGGCGATGCTGGACTGCATCCGTCGAATCTGCACGACAATCCCTACAGCGTAGGGACATTGAACGTCTCCGGCGATACCCCGATCCTGCTCGGACCGGACGGGCCGAGCCTCGGCGGCTTCGCCTGCCCGCTGACCGTGGTTTCGGCGCACCGCTGGAAACTCGGCCAGCTGCGCCCCGGTGACACCGTGCACTTCGTACCCGTCGACGACGATCGCGCCACCGCGCTGCGCCGTTCGAATGCCGCCCGCGCCCGCGCCGATATCCCCGATACCAGCGGGGAGCTCACCGCGGCCCGGCGTCTGCGCACCGGTTCCGGCGCACCCGCCGGTCTGGACGATCGCGGCATCCTCGGCACGGTGGCGGCGGGCGCGGATCGCCCTCGGGTCGCCTATCTGCGCGGCGGCGATGACAATATCCTGGTCGAATACGGCGAGATGGTGCTGGATCTCGGGCTGCGCATGCGGGTGCACGCACTCGCGCAGAGGCTGGCCGACACCGGACTGCCCGGCATCATCGATGTGACACCGGGTGTGCGTTCACTGCACATCCACTTCGATCCCGATGTGCTGCCGCAGTATCGGTTGCTCGGCACATTGACCGAGCTCGAGCTCGAATTGCCCGCCACCCACGATCTCGTGGTGCCGAGCCGTACCATCCGGTTGCCGCTGTCGTTCGACGATCCGTCCATCGCCGAGGCCATCGACCGCTACCGCAGCGGTGTCCGCGATACCGCGCCGTGGCTGCCCTCGAATACCGAATTCATCCGCCGCGTCAATGGACTCGACAGCGTCGAGGATGTCCGTGCCGCGGTCTTCGACGCCGAATATCTGGTGCTCGGCCTCGGGGATGTCTATCTCGGTGCGCCACTGGCGGTTCCGCTGGATCCGCGACATCGGCTGGTCACCACCAAATACAATCCGGCGCGCACCTGGACGCCATCGGATGCCGTCGGCATCGGCGGCAAATATCTCTGCGTGTACGGCATGGCGTCACCGGGCGGCTATCAGCTGATCGGCCGGACGGTGCCGATCTGGTCCAGCTACCGGCAATACGCGCCGTTCGAACCCGGCACCCCGTGGCTGTTCCGGTTCTTCGACCGGATCGTCTGGGAGCCGGTGACCGCCGAGCAATTGCTCGAGCAACGTGCGGCCGCGGCGGCGGGACGTTTCGACGCCGAGGTCAGCGAGGGTACCTTCGCACTCGCCGACCATCTGCGGATGCTCACCGAAAATGCCCCGGCCATAACGGAATTCGAGACCCGACAGGCCATCGCGTTCGAGGCCGAGAAGCAGGCCTGGCGCGCCGCGGGAGAATTCGAGCGCAGCGCGACCATCGCGAGCGCGCCGGAACCCGCCACCGACCCGCTGGCCGGATTGCCACCGGATGCGACCGTGGTCACCGCGCCGATGATCGGCAATGTCTGGCGGGTGGAGATCGAGGTGGGCCAGCGGCTCGGCGCGGGTGACCCGGTGGCCATCCTGGAAGCGATGAAATTGGAACTGCCGGTGCACAGCCCGGGCACCGGCACGGTATTGAAGGTGCTGGCCACCCCCGGCGCCAAGGTAGAACCGGGAACCCCACTAGCAGTGATCGGAGCCGTCGAATGACCTCGGGCGTCCTAGGCAATACCGAAGTCCATGGCACGCCGACCGGGCGGGTCGCCGCCGCCTATCGGCGCATCGCCGAGGTCGATCGGCCGGAGGTGTGGATCACGCTGCGCGCGGAGGCGGATGTCGCTGCCGATGCCGCGGCCGTCGAGCGACGGCTCGCTGACGGCGAATCCTTGCCGCTGGCAGGGGTTTTGGTCGCGGTCAAGGACAATATCGATGTCGCGGGATTGCCGACCACCGCGGCCTGTCCGGAATTCGCCTACACCGCAGAGGTCACCGCGGCGGCGGTCGAGCGCTTGATCGCCGCGGGTGCCGTGGTGCTCGGCAAAACCAATCTGGATCAGTTCGCGACCGGACTGGTCGGCACGCGCAGCCCGTACGGCGCGGTCCGCCATGCCGAGGATCCGGAGTTGATCTCCGGCGGATCCAGTTCCGGGTCGGCGGTCGCGGTGGCATTGGGTATCGCCGATATCGGAATCGGTACCGACACAGCGGGTTCCGGACGCGTTCCGGCCGCACTGCACGCAATCGTGGGCATCAAGGCCACCTTGGGCATCATTCCGGCACACGGTGTCGTCCCGGCGTGTGCGGACTACGACGCCGTGACGGTCTTCGCCACCGATCTGGACCGCGCGGTCGCGGTCGCCGCGGTGATGGCCGGACCGGAGCCGCGGGATCCGCGCAGCCGAACTTGGCCCGCCGACGTGCCGCTCGCCGCACCGCAGGCACCTCGGCTTGCGATCCCCCGCGCCGCGGACCTCGCCGCGCTCAGCGAGCCGTACCGAGATGCCTTCGCCCGCACCGTATCCGCGGTGACCAGCGCCGGTATGGCAACCGAAGAGGTGGATATTTCCGGGATGCTCGATGCCGCGCGGCTGCTGTACGACGGCGCGATCGTCGCGGAACGCTATGCGGCCGTCGGCACCTTCCTCGACACCGCACCGGCGAGCGCCGACCCGACCGTGACCGCGATCATCAAGGCCGCACGGGCCACGACCGGTCCCGGATTCGCGGCCGATCTGGACGCGCTGGCCAGAGCCAAGGCCGCGGCCGCGCTGACGTTGCGGGGATTCGCCGGCCTGCTGCTGCCGACGACCACCGAGCATCCGAGTATCGCTGCGGTACAGGCGGATCCGGTCGAGATCAACCGCCGGATGGGCACCTACACGAACTTCTGCAATCTGCTCGATATGGCGGCGGTGGCCGTCCCCGGCCTGCCCACCGCAACCGGAGCACCGTTCGGGGTGATGGTCGTGACGCCCGCCTTCGCCGATCAGATCGCCATCGATATCGCCGCCCGCATCCTCGGCGACGACGACGCGCCAACACTGATCGACAGCGGTGTGGAGCTCGCCGTTTTCGGCGCACATCTGCGCGGTCAACCACTGCACTGGCAACTGGAGGAGATCGGCGCACGCTTCTGCGGGGAGGTCCGGACCACCGATGCCTACCGCCTGACCGCACTGGACACCACACCCCCGAAACCGGGACTGGTGCGCCACGGTCCCGGACTCGGCGCGCCGATTCTCGGCGAACTGTTCCGGGTATCGGCGGCGGGCCTGGGCAGCTTCCTTGCCGCGCTACCCGCGCCAATGGCACTGACCAGCATCGAACTCTCTGATGGCCGCGCGGTCATCGGCTTCGCCTGCACCTACGACGCCGCCCGCACCGCCACTGACATAACCTCCTTCGGCGGCTGGAAGGCCTATCTGCAAAGCCAGAACTAGCCCGCTACCTCACCAAACGAATGTCTTACACATTTGTACTAGACAGACGTGCAACTCGTCTGTTAGACATATGTGCAAGACAAACGAGTCAGTGAGGAACAGATCATGAGCACCAACCACTCCGCCACCACCCAGCCTCGGATCCTCGTGTGCGGCGGCGGGATCGGCGGCAATGCCGTTGCCCTGCAGCTGCTGCGGGCCGGGATCCGGGCGACCGTGGTCGAGCGTGCCGCCGAGCCGCGCCCAGGCGGGCAGGCCGTCGATCTGCGCGGCCCGAGCGTCGAGGTGGCGGAGCGGATGGGTCTCATGCCCGGCATCCGCAAGTCCCAACTGGACGAGCGCGGCATGGTCTTCGTGGACAGCGAGGGCAAGGAGCTGCTGCGCATGCCTGCGGAGGTATTCGAGGGCAAGGGGACGGTCGCCGAGATCGAGATCACCCGCGGCGATCTGAACCAGGTACTGCTCGATCTGCTCGCCGAGGCGGGCGGTGTGGACTACCGCTACGGCGAATGGGTCACCGAGATCAGCCAGGACGACGCGGGTGCGGATGTCACCTTCGCTTCCGGCACCACCGAGCGGTTCGACATCGTCATCGGCGCGGACGGACTGCATTCCGCGACCCGGCGCCTGGTCTTCGGACCGGAGGAGCAGTTCTCCACCTACCTCGGCGGCTACATGTCCTTCTTCACGCTGCCCACGCCCGACTACGCGGAGCCGCACTGGATCGCGATGAACTCGCTGGTCGGCGCGACCGGTGTCGGACTGCGCCCGGATGCCGATCCGTCTACCTGCAAGGCGCTCGTGGTCATTCGCGACGAGGCGAATCCGGCACTGCGCCGCGATGTCGCGGCACAGCAGCAGCTCATCCGCGAGCGGCTGGCCGACGGTGGCACGATCGCGAGCACCGTGCGCGACGCCATGGCCGAGGCGGATGACTTCTATTTCGACGAACTGGCCCGCATCGACGTCCCGAACTGGTCCAAGGGCCGGGTGGTGCTGCTGGGCGACGCGGGCTACTGCGGTTCGCCGCTCACCGGGCAGGGCACCGCGATGGCGCTGGTCGGCGCCTACGTGCTGGCCGGTGAAATCGCCTCGCACGCGACCGATCCCGCGCAGGCGCTGGCCCGCTACGAAGAGGTGCTGCGCCCGTTCGTGGCGACCGCCCAGGAACTGCCGCCCGGCGGGCTGCGCTCGATGACGCCGCAGTCCAAGTTCGGCATTCGCGCTGGTCTGTTCGTCAGCAAGCTGATGACCACCAAGATCATGAAGCCGCTGATGATGAAGATGCTCACCAAGACCGAGAGCTACGACCTGCCCGACTACTCGGTTCAGACCGTCGGCTGAACACCGCGCTTCGCGAGGACCGGCACCGTCCGGTCCTCGCATTTTGCCGCGACATTGTGCGGACCCGCGGCGGACTTCGAACCGCCCGGCCGGGCCGATCCCCCCGCGTGAACCGGCCCGGCCCATATCTGTGGATGGGATCGTCGGCGTGCACCCGATGGTTACCTTCGGCAGTGGCGAGCGCAGGGTTCGCCGGTCAGCTCCGGGAAGAGCCATCCGAAATGGTTGCCCCGATAAAGCTCCAGCCGGGCCGGTCACCCCTCGTGGACCGACCCAGCTGGCGCTACCCCCGTGACGCGACCTGTTACCCCTCGTGAACAGATCGAGCCCGGTTCCCCACCCCCGGTGGTGGCTTAGTACCGCCGGTGTTGACACAAACAATGCCGCCGCGGGCTTGTTGGG